>NZ_NKRG01000004.1 GCF_003351105.1 Thermosipho africanus Ob7 | reverse complement strand
TTTTTAGTCTCATACTTTTTTTGATAATCTTTTCTATAGTGTATTGTTTGTCTAAAAGGTAGATTATTTATTTTAATCTTTTCATCTAAAAGATAAGCATATAGTCTTCTCGTAGATTGAATATTAGCTAAATACATAAGGGTTAAAATTAAAATCCTTTTTTACTTTTTACTCTGACCAGGATCTTTTCAAATTTAACACAAATCAAACATTTATTTAATCAATAAAAAACAAGAAATATTGTGAATTTGATATATTTTTGTTATAATTACTTTGTATGGTAATTATAATTAAAAGTTTACCCAAGTACTTTACGGAGGTGGTATTATGAAAATTTTCAACAGACGATGATTTTGTAAATTTAATAAGTCAAATTTCTAACACATCTAGCGAAGAAGGTTCAACTTCATCAAAAAATTCAAAAGATCTATTAAAAACACCTATTTCATTAACTGAAGAAGTTTCATATAAAAATGAATATGATCAACTAATTAAAATTTTCGATGAAATATCAAACAAAGAGAATCTGATCAACAAGCTGAAGCAATTTAGGAAAGCAATAAACAACTTGTTAAAGCATGAAAACAGATACGAGTACTATGCTGAAGTCACAGGGAATGCTAAAATCAAGCTAGAAAATGCTCTAAGGCGATTAAAAGATTTAGATTCAAGTGCTTCAACAACAAATCTATATATCGATTTTAGAGATATCATGGTATTAAATTTACTTATTGAACCATTTATATTTATTCATGACAATCACGATGAACTTGTAAAAATTATAAGAGATTCATCAGAAAGCAACATTGAGCCAATTATTAGAGATGAATTTACAAGTTTAGTTAGTACCTTTGAAGCTTCCTATTCTAATATAGATTTCTCCTATTTTTCAAACCCAACATTTTTAAACGATCTCAAAAATACTCTGGACAAAATCTCGGACATTTCTGAAGATAAAAATTATCTTGACCTAAATGACATTTTCGTTCCAGAGGCTTTTGTACTCAATTGGGTTGATAATGCTATTAATCTCTCGGATCTACTTATAAAAACAATTGTTGAAATTAATGAATATGAAATTAGAAAAACAGATGAAAATGGTTTTAGAAAAGATGGAAAAACAACAATTTGGACTTTTGGAGAAAATAAAGCAGATAATATATCAATTACACTTGAATGGTACAACACTCCTTTAATAGAAGAAGATATTCCAAAAAATGCAAGTATAACTTTGAATGACAAAGAAGTTAACACTTCTACAACAGTAATAGATGTTCTTAAAATTTTAGATTCGGCTTTACCAGATAACACCTTAATTTTTAATATTAGCTTTGCAACTCCAATAAACTTAGAAAGTACCGCAACCATCAACTACTCATTGAAATTTGATTTTGAAAAATTAAATACTTCAGCACTCGACTTAAAAAATTGTAATTTAAAGATTAATGATGGAGTACTAGATATACTTAATGTTGCTTCAATAACAGAACTTACAATGGCTATAAATACTCAAAATATCGACATACTTAATAGTTATTTAAAATTCGTTAGCGAAAATCTTGAATTCGCTTCATTTAATTATGACTCAGGTTCCAACACAACAACCATTAAATTTGAATATAATCTAGAAAACGGAGCAGTTATAGGAACTCTAGAGTTCAAATTTGAAGGAATCACTTTATTTGATTTAATAAATATACCAATTAATTTTCAGGAGAAATTTAGTCACCTAAATCCTCAAAAGTTGTTATTCTAAAACAAATAAATTACTAAAAATCAAAAACAAGGAGCCTTATATGGCTCCTTGTTTTAATAAAATTTACCTCTAATGAACCAACATTCTATATAATTCTTTGTAATTTGAAACTTTCTTTATATTATCCTCAAACTTATTTTTTGGATCAAAAAGAATAAAATCAAGTTTCGCCTTTTTTGCACCTTCATAGTCGGTTTCTATATTATCTCCTATATAAATAGATCTTGAAAGCGGAACATTTGATAATTTTTCTGCATAGAAAAATATATCAGGTTCTGGTTTTGGTTTTCCAACCTTTTCTGAGGTAAGTACAAATTCAAAAAATCTATCTAGTCTTGCAATTTTTGCTCTTTTTTGCTGAACAGATTCCACGCCATTTGTAATAGCAGCCATTCTAAAGCCTTTTTCTTTCAATTTTCCTAAGAAATCTTCAGCACCTTCTATAAAAAAAGCAACACTGGAAAGTCCTTTTAAATAAACCTGTGCAACTTCATTAAAATTCAAATTAAATACTCCAATTTTTTCAAAAAATTCTCTAAATCTTTCTACAACAATCACTTCTTTTCTATACTTTCCTTCTGAAAAAAGCTTCCACCATTTTTCATTTATAGGCCTATAAATTTCTATGTAACTTTCATCATACCTAATATTAAGGTATTCAAACACACTTTTTAGAGCATACTCTTCAGATTTGTCAAAATCCAATATTGTATTATCAAGGTCAAAATATATCATTTCATATTTCATATTTTTTCTCCTTTATCTCATATGTAGAAAATTCAAAAGGAAATTTAACCGGTTTTCCTTCAAGTGCAGATTTATATATCGCAAGGACTATCTCTACTGCTTTTTTACCATCTTCTCCACTTATGTATGGCTTCCTATCATTCACTATTGATTCATAAAAATCTCTATATAGAGGTACATGCCCACTTCCATATACTGTATCTGGATCTGGCAAGGACATAAATGGATGCCCTTCTTCTCCTTCAAATCTCCATTCTTCTATCTTGTTTACCGCCAAACCTCCTATTACCACTGTCCCTTTTTCTCCAAATATTGCTAGCTTTTCATGCAAGTTCTTTGGATATATCGTTGTTGTACCTTCTATCATCCCTATTTTCCCATCTTTAAACTTTATTATCGCTCCTCCAAAGTCTTCTGCTTCTATATATGGATGATTAAAGTTCTTTATTACCCCATATACTTCTTCTATTTCTCCCCCTAGCATCCACTGGAGCAAGTCTATGTTATGTGTGCATTGGTTCATCAACGCTCCTCCATCTTTCTCCCATGTCCCTCTCCAACTTGCTTGTTTGTAATAATCTTCATTCCTATTCCACCTTATTGTCGCAACTCCATAATGAACTTTTCCAAAATCTTTTCCTTCTATCTTTTTCCTTAACTCTTGTATTGGTGGATTAAATCTATTTTGAAAACATACCTCAAGTTTTAAGTTTTTCTCTTTTGAAAGCTTTATCATTTCATCTGCATGTTTTGTAGACAGTGCCATTGGTTTTTCAACAAGTACATGTTTCCCATTATTTAACGCTTCCACTATCTGTTGCAATAGCAACCGCATCTATATCTTCTCTTTTTAGAAGTTTTCTAAAATCTGTTTCAACTTCTGGCCTTTTTCCTAACCTTTCTTCAAAAATTTCAGCACAATTTGATGCTTTTTCTTTTACTATGTCACATACTGCAACCACATCAAATAATTCTTTGTTTTGTATCAATGCCTCTGTATGTTTTTTTGTCGCTATCCTTCCACATCCTATTAATCCTATCTTTAACATATATCTTCCTCCTATCCTAAAACAACATCAAGTGCAGACATTATAAAGAAACCTATTATTAAAAAGTACGTTGACAGTCTTTCATTTCCTCTAAGATGGGTCTCTGGAATTACCTCATCACTTATTACAAATATCATAGCACCACCAGCAAATGCCATCATATATGGAAGAAGTGCTCTTGAAATAGACACTATTCCAGAACCCAAAATACCTCCAATTATCTCAACCACACCAGTTAAAAATGCCACCCAAAACGATGTTTTTATAGAATACCCGGCATTTAAAAGCGCTGCAGCAACAGCGGCTCCTTCTGGTATATTTTGCGCTCCAATTGCAAATGCGATATTAATTGCTTGATCTGAAAATGCACTCACACCAACCGCCATACCTTCAGGTAAATTGTGAATTGTAATTGCAATAACAAAAAGCCATATTTTACTTAATCTTTTAAGTTCAGCGCCCTCATGCCCCTTTAAAAAGTGCTCGTGTGGTGAGTATTTGTCCATTAAATCAACAAGTATTGCACCAAGAAAAAAACCTACTCCAAATCTTAGAAGTCCACCCATTTCGATAGAAGGTGCAACCAAACTAAACGCACTTGCAGCAAGCATAATACCCGCTGCCATACCTAAAAGTGCATCAATAAACTTTTCACTTGCTCCTTTTCTAAATAACAAAAATGGAATTGCCCCTAAAGATGTAGCCATCCCAGCAGCAGAACTTAGTAATATTCCTTTTAAAAACAAATTCATCTTATCACACTCCTATATAGCTCTTTTTTCCTATTTAAAAAATACGCATGCGATATTCCTTCTTCTTTGTATCTAAAAAAATCTAATTTTGAAACATCAAGATCTGCATAAATAAGCTCTTCTTTTCTTCTTGCTTGAGTTATAACATTACCATCTGGCCCAACTATCCTTGAGCTTCCAATAAAGTCCATTAATCCTTTCCCACTTGTTGATGATGTTACAAGAAACGCTCCATTTTCAAGAGCCCTTGCTCTAGTTGCAATTTCATAAATATTCTTTCTCTCCTTTGAAAATGCAAATGGTGCAAGTAACACTTGAGCCCCGTTAAGTGCCAAAACTCTTGAGATTTCAGGAAAACCTATCTCATAGCATATCAAAATTCCAAATCTAACTCCTTGGAATTTAAAAACTAAAAACCTTTCCCCAGGTAAAAAGACATCTTTTTCCCCTCTAAATAAATGTGTTTTATCATAAAATAAAATCTCTTTTTTCTTCTTTATAACAAACACAGAATTTCTAACTTCAGAAAGTACCTTTCTTGGAACGCCACCTACAATAGCCATGTTATATTTTCTTGAAAGCTTTAAAAGCTCAGATTGTACCTCATTGAAAAAGCTTATCGAATCTTCAAGTATATTTTTATCGTAAGTATAGCCGGAAATTGAAAGTTCGGGAAATAAAATTAAACTAGCACCTATCTCTCCAGCCTTTTCAATAAAATCTATGTGCTTTTTTAAATTGTATTCAAATTTACCCGGTTTTGGACTAAATTGGGCTGCTGCTATTAACATCTGCAACCCTCCTTGCAAGTTGCTCTTGTTTTAACCAATATCCATCAAGATACCCTTGCGAAGTTAATAACCCTAGGAACTTGTAATGTTTCTTTGTAAGAACACCTGGTCCAATATTTGCAAGTGGAGTACCTGGAAGAGGCATAAAGGTATGTGCGTGCACCTTGGCCTTGTATTTATTTACAATTTTTTTGATAAATTCAAAAGTTTTTTCAATATCTTCATCAGTTTCAAATGGAAAACCAAATATAAAATCTACTCGAGGAATAAAGTCATACTCTTTCAATAATGATAGAGCTCTTTCAATTTCTTCTAAATTATGCCCTCTTTTTATCATTTCCAATACTCTTTCACTTCCACTTTGTGCCCCAATTACTATGTACTTATTATTAACATACTTTTTTATAACCTTAAGTATTTCCTCATTGACACTCTCGGGCCTAACATCCGAAGGAAACGTTCCAAAATATATTTCTTCAACTCCAACCTTTTTCAAGTTATAAAGCAAGGTATCAACTGCTTCAGGGTTGGGAGTTACACCATTTTTGCTACCGTATCCAAATGAGTTTGGTGAAATAAACCTTGCAATTTTCCTGTTATTTTCCACACCTATCTTTGAATATTCAACTATTTGCTCTATAGGTCTATGTCTTACTAATTTTCCAGCAAGTCTTGGGGTCTGACAATATCCACAAGAAAATGGGCAGCCCCTCGTTATTTCTATAGGCATATACAAATTCTTTTCAGGACAAAACGGAGGATAATCAGAAAGATCTACCCTTTTTGTTATCCCATCATATATTCTATTTTCTGGAAACTTGCCATCTATAAATTTACGTATATTTTCTTCTCCATCCCCAACAAATACATAATCAAACCCTAAATTCAATAATTGCTGTGGCATCGCAGTTGCATGAGGACCACCAGCAACCACCATATAACCTGATTTCTTTAATTTTTTCAACTCATCTACTACTGCTTCAAGATCAAAGCTCATAAAAGAATAGAGGACTACTGTCCCCTCTTTTTCATACGAAAAAATTTCTTCAAAGCTTCTTATATCAACAAGTTCTAAATCCTTTCTGTAAGAATAAATTGACGACACAAGCGCCGTTATACTATATCTATTATTTTGGCTGTATCTAAATAATAATCTCTTTATCTCCACAGAGCCTCATCAACCTCTTCCAATGTTTTCGATGTGACAAAAATATGACCACTATCCATGATAATTATAGACTTAGACTCTTCACCAAAGGTCATGTTGATAATATTTCCACCAATTTTATGCATTCCCCTAATTTTCCTTGCAACAGCAGAAGAAATTGGCAATACTGCAATTATACGGTTCCTTGGAATATAAAGATTATTCGAAATTTTTACAATTTGTTCCACACTTTCACCCCTAAACATTAAATCTTATTGTAATTATATCACCATCTTCAATTATATGCTCTTTCCCAACTAATTTCATCAATCCTTTTTCCTTTACCTCTTTTTCACTACCAAGCTCTATTAAATCTTTGTATTTAATAACCTCAGCTTTAATAAATCCTCTTGCAAGGTCAGAATGTATTGCTCCAGCTGCTTCTACAGCAGTACTTCCTTTCTTTAAAGTCCATGCCCTAACTTCATCAGATCCAACTGTAAAGAATGAAATAAGACCAAGTTGGTCATATACAACCTTTGAAAGTCTTTCTATCCCTGTTTGCTCAATTCCAAGGTCCTTTAAAAACTCTGCTCTTTCTTCTTCATCAAGTTCCTGTATTTCCTTTTCCATTAATCCACATAGTTCAATATATGCAAAGTTGTATTCTTTAACAAGCTCTAATACTTCTTCTTTTGTTTCATAACTATTAGAAGAAAATTGCTCTTCATCTAGATTAAGAGCAATTATTATCGGTCTTAAAGTTACAAGAGAATAGCTGGAAATCAACTTTCTTTGATCATCTGTTAGTTCATATCTTGAAAGAAATTCTTCGTTTTCAAGAACCTTTGCCAGTTCCTTTAAAAGCTTTAACTCATTTTCTTCGCGGTTATCAAGTTTTCTTTTTGCATTTTCAAGTCTTTCAATTCTATTTGTAATAATTTCAAGATCTCTAAATATAAACTCATCCAAAGCCAATTTTAATTGTTTAAAAGCTGTTTCACCATTTTCTGGATATGGAACACTATCATTTTTAAAAGCCCTTAAAACTAACAAAAGCGCATCGGCATTTTGGACCATATTAAATACCTGTATTCTGCTCTTTTTATCCGAAGGATCAAGAGATGGCGTATCGTAAAATTCAAGGGTTGCATAGGTTGTTTTTTTGGGGTTGTACATCTTTGACAAAATATCAACTCTTTTATCATAAACCTTTGCAACACCTTTTTGATGTATAGGTGAATATGGATCAACCTCTATTCCAGTCAAAAGAGAAAATATGGTCGTCTTTCCAACTTGTGGAAGACCAATTATTCCTATCTTCAAAACATTCCCTCCCTAAAAACTTTTTTTAACTTAAACACACTTTCTCTTACCTCATTCTTTTTTAGAAAACTTGACGTTCTCTGCGAAACGGCAATTGCTACTAATCTACCATCACAAACAAGCATAACATCTTGATCTTTCTTAAAATCATCCCTTATCTCTTTTACAAAATCCATAGTTGGTTGTACACCGTTAAATATCTTTTCAACGTAATCTTTATAAATCTCAACCTGTGGTAAATCCAAAACTTCCTCCACTCTTAAAATCCTATTTACAATTTGCTCAGAAGATAGTTCAAATGGATTAATTGAATCTTTAATAGAAAATTTTCCTACACTTTTCCTTACAAGTTCAACAGCTGTTGCCCCACAACCAAGCTTGTAACCTATATCCATACACAAACTTCTAATATATGTTCCAGGTGAAACTACTACCTCAAAAGAAAACTCCGGAGGAACTATCTTTATATTTTCTATCTCATATATTTCAACTTCAACAGGCGGAAGTGAAATAATTTTTCCTTCTCTTGCAAGTTTATATAACCTTTCACCATTATATTTTTTGGCTGAATATGCTGGTGGAACCTGTTTGTATTTTCCTTTGAAAGATAAAATTGCATCTTTTATTTCATCATTGCTTTTTTGACATACTCTTTCTTCCTTTACTTGTCCAGTGATATCAAAAGTTTCTGTAATCAATCCTAAGATAGCTTTTACATAGTATCTCTTTTTTTCATTCTTTAAATACTCCAAAAGTCTTGTTGCACCTGAAATACCAATAACTAGAACACCTTCTGCAAAAGGATCAAGTGTTCCTGCATGGCCTATTTTCTTTGTTTTAAGCTTTTTTCTTAGCTCATCAATAACATCATGAGATGTTACACCTTTTGGTTTAAATGCATTCAAAAATCCTACCATCAGTAATTCTCCAAAAACCTCACATCATTTTTTATAAAATCCCTAATATCTCTTATTCCGTACTTAACCATTGCAATTCTTTCAAGGCCAAGGCCAAATGCAAAACCAGACCATTCGTTTGGATCATATCCTACGTTTTTGAAGACGTTTGGATCAACCATACCAGCTCCTAAAATTTCAAGCCACTTTCCATTAAATAGAATATCAACTTCATAGCTTGGTTCTGTAAATGGGAAAAAGCTCGGTTTTAATCTAACCTTTGCGCTATCTCCAAAAACTTTTCTTGCCATCTCTTCCAATGTATATTTTAAATGCTTTACCGTAACATTTTTATCCACATACAACCCTTCCATTTGGGTAAACATCGGAAGATGTGTGGAATCATAATCTCTCCTAAAAACTCTACCTGGTGAAATAATAGCAAGTGGTGGTTTTCTTTCAAGCATTGTTCTTACCTGAACTGGCGAAGTATGGGTTCTTAGCAAAATTTTATCTGTAAAATAAAATGAATCTTGAACATCTCTTGCAGGATGCCATTCCGGTGTATTTAACGCATCAAAATTGTGCCATGTATCCTCGACTTCTGGACCTTCCACTACCTCAAACCCCATTGAAATGAATATATCTTCCAACTCTTTTTGTATTTTTGTAAGAATATGTAAATGTCCTCTATCTTTTCTTGCACCAGAAAGTGTAACATCAACTCTTAGTTTTTCATACTTTTTCTGTTTTTCGATTCTATATAACTCATTCATTCTATTATTTAAATAATCTTCCACTTCTGATTTTGCTTTATTAACAACTGCACCAAATTTTGGTCTTTCTTGTTGTGAAAGATCCTTTAACTTTTTCATCTGAGAGGTTATTAAACCTTTCTTTCCAAGATATTTAACCCTTATCAGATTTAATTGCTGAAGATCTTCTGCATTGTCTATTTCTTTTTTGGCAGTATCAACAAGTTGTTTGATCTCGTCCATCCAAACACCTCCAAATTTAACCTGTATGAAACGAAATTCAATATTAATTATAACATATATATGCTATCATTTAAACAAATAGGAGGTGAGGTAAATGGATTCAATCGAGCTTAGACACATTTTACACCAAAACCCAGAAATATCTTTTAGAGAATTTGAAACTCAAAAAATATTACTTTCGGCCCTAAAGGATCTAAAAGACGAAAGACTAAAAATTTATAAAATAGCTGGCACTGGTGTTATTGCATTGTATGAACCAAAGAAAGGTGAACCTTTCATACTCTATAGATCAGATATTGATGGACTTCCAATTGAAGAAGAGACAAAATGGGAATTTGCTTCTAAAAATTCAAATATGCATGCATGTGGTCATGACGTGCATATGTCCATTGCATACGAACTAATTAAAAAAATACTTTCTTCAAATATAGAAAAAAATTTTGTCTTCATATTCCAACCAGGTGAGGAAACAGGAGCTGGTGCAAGGTACGTTTTAGATGAAATTGAAGAGCTTGACATAAAACTTGCTCTGGCACTGCACATTACCGATGAATATGATTTTAAAACTGTTGCAACAACTAAAGGAGTTTTATTTGCAAGTGCTACTGAAATTGATTTAACATTCTCCGGCAAAGCCTCTCACGTTGCTTTCTACAAATCTGGTATTGACTCGATTTATCTTGCAAGTAAATTTTTGACCGAATTTTACAATCTAACTTTTGACAAAGCAATTGCAAGATTTGGAAAAATAGAAGGAGGAAATGCAAGAAACATCGTCTCTCCTCAAACCACATTAATGGGAAGTATCAGATCAGAATCTTTAAAAATTACTGAAGAAATAATAAATAAAATACAAGAAGTAGCAAAAAGTGTTGTTCAAAAAGATGGTGGAGAATTTTCAATCTCAAAAGGTTCAATATATCCACCTGTAATTGTAAATGATAAACTGTATGAACTATTTAGAGAATTTGTGCAAAAAAACAACATACAATTTATTGATTGTGGAATGAAATATACAGGCGAAGATTTTGGTTATTTTTCTCAAGAGTACCCTTCATTGATGTTCTGGGCGGGAGTTTCAAAAGGTGAAAAATACGGGCTCCACAATCCAAAGTTTTTACCTAACGACGAAGTTATATTATATTATGCAGATGTTGTTTTCAACTTTTTAAAGGAGCTGGAAATATGAAGGAGATATTCCAAAAAGTTGCTGATGAAATTGGAACACCCGTTTACATATATTTTGAAAAAATTTTAGAAGAAAGAATAAATAAAGTAAAAAATGTCTTTGAAGAAATTAATTTTTTCCCTACATTTGCAACGAAGGCAAACAACAATCCTGCGATTTTAAAAATTCTAAAAAATCATGGATTTGGAGTAGATATATTAGGTGAAGGAGAACTTCTTGCTTGTAAAATTGCTTCAATAGAGGGAGACAAAATTGTCTGGAATGGAAATGGTAAAACAAAGGAGCAAAAAGATTTAATGAAGGAATATAAAGTTAAATATGTAAATGTTGACAGCAAAGAAGAATTCGAAAATCTATGGAAAAATGAAGATGATTTTGAACTGTTTTTAAGGGTAAATCCAGATATAGATGCAAAAACACATCCATACATATCAACTGGATTAAAAAAGCACAAATTTGGTGTTGATTTTAAAACGGCTGAAGAAATTTTAAAATCTCAAAAAATCAGTGGAGTTCATATACATATTGGCTCACAAATAACAGATGTAAAACCTTTTAAAGAGGCTATTGAAAAAACTTTAAAACTTTGTCAAAAATACAACATAGAAAAGATAAATATTGGTGGAGGATGGGGAATAAAATATAAAGATGAAAATGAGCTAAATACTCAAGAATACAAAGAAGAAATAATTCCGCTTCTGAAAAATTTTAAATTAGTCATAAATGAACTTGGAAGGTTTATAATAGCACCTGCAGGATTTCTTTTAACAAGGGTAACATTGATCAAAAAAACAGAAAAAAAATTCTTTGTTGTAACTGAAAGCGGAATGAATCATCTACTTAGACCAGCACTTTACAATGCATATCACGAAATAGAGGTATTAAATAACAGTAAAGACGAAATTCTCGCTGATGTAGTTGGCCCTCTATGTGAATCTGGAGATTTTCTTGCAAAAGAAAGAAAAATTAAAAAACCTGAAATTGGAGAATTATTAGTTATCAAAAACGCTGGCGCATACGGTTTTTCAATGGCAAACAACTACAACGGAACGGTAAGACCTGCAGAAGTTTTAATTACAAAAGACGGTAAAATAAAACTTATCAGGAAACGAGAAACATTTGATGAATTGTTTAAAAATGTAATTTTGTAGTAAAATAGTAATGTACAAAAAAGGAGGCGTTGTTTATGAATAAAATAATGATCATAGACGATGATGAATTTGTACATAAATACATCGATGAAGTTCTATCAAAAGAATGTGAATATGAAATAGAAACCATACATGCTTTTTCTGAAAAACAGGCAAGTAAATTAATTGAAAAATTTAAAGATGATATCTCCGTATTCTTTATAGATGTTTTTATGGAAAATGATAACTCAGGTCTTGTATTAGTTGATCTGATTAGAAATCATCTAAGTTTAAGAAAGCCTAGAATTATCCTTGCAACCTCCTACAAAGAATTTGTAGAAAAAAAACATGATATCTCTGATTTTGATATAAGTTTTTTTATGGACAAGCAATACATGGATGAATTTATGGTAAAACACACATTTTTGATAGCCATCAAATCATACATTGAAATTGTAACTCTTGAAAATACAATAAAATCGCTACAAAAAATAATTGAACTTTCAAGGAACAAAGAAAAATTTGACAACATATTAAAATTTTTAAAATTCATGTTGTACGAAGCTATTAATCTCCTGAGATTTTCTTCAAATATAGGCATTGAAGGTTTTGTAACTTTAAACGGGATCGTATATGCTGCAACTCCAAAGTTTGAAGAATACCTAAATGTGCCACTTTCAAAAGTAAATTTTACATTTTTTCCAGAAAGCACTATATATTTTGAAAAAGAGCTAGCAAAAGATTTATCAATTAAAGTTTATATTATTTCTAATATAAAACTAAAAGAAATTAACAAACACCTTGTAAGTCTTTTTCTTGAAGAAATAACAAATTCGTATAGTTCAAACTATTATTCAAATCTTTATTCACAAACTCAAAAAGAGTTATTGGCTAAACTACTTTCAGCAATTGAGGCAAGATCTGGAGAAACTGGCGAACATGTAACAAGGGTTGGGAAAATTGCAAAGATACTTGCTAGTAAAATTAACTATTCACAGATAGATGAAATAGAAATAGCTGCATCAATACACGATCTTGGAAAAATTGCAATACCTGACTCAATTTTAAACAAGCCAGGTAAATTAGATGATGAAGAATATGCAATAATTAAAGAACATCCTATTATAGGATACAATATACTTGAAAATTCAACTTCTAAAATTTTAAAACTTGCAGCTGTTATTTGTCTTCAACATCATGAGAATTGGGATGGTAGCGGGTATCCATATGGACTTGAAAAAGAGCAAATTGATATATCAGCAAGGATAACATCAATTGCGGACGTATTCGATGCACTTGTAAGTGATAGAATATACAGAAAAGCACTTCCATTAAATAAAGCGCTAGAAATAATTAAAAAAGAAAGGGGCAAAAAATTCGACCCAAATCTTGTTGACATATTCTTTGAAAACCTTGATGAAATACTTGAAATATATAAAGAATAAATCTAGATTCCAAATGCTGTAAATCTTTTAAGTCCATTTCTCCACACAAATTCAGATACACCAAAAACAACAATTAACCAGAATAGTTGTAGAAAAAGTATGTTAAAAAACTTTTCTTAGCAAAAAGAAAATTTACAGGAGTATACAATATTAATCTAAAAAGCAAAAGGGCATGCTTAGTACATTAAATAACGTTTAAATTCTAAAATATGAAAGCCTTCTCAAACTCAGCTCCACACCAATTTTAAGTAACTCAAAATTCCTTTTAAGACTTTTCGACAAAATTCCTCTTATCTCTTCTATTTCTTCTTTATTCTCATACGGAACTTTTATTTTAACACTATTTTTTTCAATCTCTATGGGATATCCAAACAATCTGATATTTTCAACTGTAGTTTTAGTTGGTTTTCCTTCAAAATCAATAACAAGGTTCTTGTATCCAAATTTATTTTTTAAATGTTTTGTTTCAATATCTAATTTTAATTTTCCATTATCTAGCAGCAAAATTCTGGTGCAAAAATCTTTTATCACATAAAATTCATGTGTTATTATAAACACCGTCTTTTCAGATCCAAATGGATAATTTAATAGGAACTCCTTAAAAGCACTCTTTGCATTTACGTCAAGTCCTATGGTAGGCTCATCAAAGAAAAAGATGGAAAGATCATGAATTGATGCCATAAATATTTCTGCCTTCATTCTCTCACCAAGAGAGAGTGTTCTAACTATCCTGCTTAATAACTTTTCTATTCCAAAATATTCATCAAAAACTTTTAAACGCTCGTCAAGTTGCTTTTCATTTAATTGATATACAGCTTTATATAATTTTAGGCTATCATAAACGGTAAGCTCTGGAATAAGAAGAGATTTTTGACCCAAAAGAACACCAATGTTTTTTACATACCTTTTTCTATCCGAAAAAGGATCATACCCCATACATTTACAAACCCACGAAGAAGGTGGTATGATCCCAGTTAATATCTTAAAAAGCGTTGATTTTCCACTACCATTTAAACCCAAAACTGCAACCTTTTCACCTTTGGAAATTGAAAAACTAACGTTTTCCAAAACTGTGATAGTTTTAAATTGAGGGCTGAACAACCTTACAAAAAATTCCTCTCTTTATTATCTGCAATTTTATATGTTCTTGTCAAAGATTCAACTTTTATCAAAAACCCCCCACTTTTTAAAAAACTATCCAACGTACTCTACATCTTCATCCGGTTCTTCTCCTTCAAGGGCAAATTTTAATGATTCTATAGCAACCTCTATTTGCTTTTCATCAGGCTCAGCTGTAGTAAGCTTCTGAAGCAGTAATCCTGGAAATGACAAAAATCTTAAAAATGGAAATTTATCAAATAATTTTAAAAGTTCATAAGAAACAGATGCTACAACAGGTATCAAAACTATCCTAATCACTATTCTTTCAACCCAAGAAAGCGGACGATAAATACCAAAAATACTAAAAAGAATTATAGCAACTATTAAAAAGATCATCACAAAATTTGTTCCACATCTTGGATGAATGGTTGAATATTTTTTAACATTTTCAACGGTTAATTCATCACCGTTTTCATACGCATGAATGGTTTTATGTTCCGAACCGTGATATTGAAACACCCTTTTTACATCTTTCATAAATGAAATTATCCAAACATACAACAAAAACAGTCCAAGTCTTATAAACCCATCAACCAAAGAAAATAAAAATTCGTCATCTTTTACCCCCAAAAGACCTGTTAAAAATACTGGGAGCATTACAAATAATCCAATACCAACTACTATTGCTATAAAGATTGAAAAAAACGTTTCAGATTTTTTCATTTCTTCTCCCGTTGCAATCTCTGCAGACCTATCAAGACCTTTTAGACCAAAGTACATAGAATAAAAAAGACTAAAAAGTCCCCTTACAAATGGTATTTTCAAAACTTTTTTATTCTTTATCTTCCCAAGTTCTTCTTTTACAATTTCTCCTTTTTCATTTCTTACAGCAATTACAATCTTTTTACCCATCATCAAAACGCCTTCAATGATTGCTTGACCTCCAACTTTCATACAATAACCTCCTGTAAACAAAAAAATCGGGGTTATTACTCCCCGAGAATCTCAAGTATTTTTCTTGCATTTTCATCTTCCAAAATAATTTTAAAAAACTTATACGCGTTATTATCTTCTTCTGAATTTTTACCCAAAAAATATTGGCGAACCTTTTTAGCAAAGTCTTCTCGTTCCTCGCCACTCATGTTTGCAACATCTTTAACAATATTCAAAAGTCTTTCATCATCCCTACAGCTTTGAGCAATATACTCTAAATCATTCATCCAATAATTATTCCGCCTTCTTTGTTAAATATACTTTAAAAGAAATTCCTGTTCTTGTTTCACCATCTATCTCTACTTCAATAAATCCTGGAACCGCATATAAATCTTTACCTTCTTCTGACAAAAACCTTCTTGCAACTGCCAAAGCTTTTGAAGCTTGGTTAACAGCTCCAGCACCTATAGCTTGGATCTCAAGCTTTTCATTCTTGTTTAGAGATCCAACTATAGCACCCGCTACCTTGTTAGGATTAGATTTTGAGCTGACCTTAAGTGTTTCCATAGCTATACCACTCCTCCTTGAACAGATATTAATAGAACTGTTACTAATACGATTATATTTTAACATAAAATTACAAAAATTCAAAATTTTATAAAAATTTATATTCTAATCATATTACAACTTTGTTTTTCATCATAAAATATTGATTTTTCTCCGTCTTTCTTTAGAAATCAAATAACGATGATTGGTCTGTTTCAGGTAAGTTATTTAATATCTTCAATTTTTTCATAGTAGTTATATGTGCTTTACTTAATTTTGTTCTCTTTTTCAAATCCTCTATTGAAGTAAATTCTTTTTCTTCTCTTGCTTGAACAATTGAATATGCAACACTATCGCCAACACCTGGAATTCTGTTTAAAGGAATCCTTAGTTTGTTATCTTCAATTAAAAACCTTCTGTAATCACTCTTTAATATATCAGGTGGTAAAAATGAAAAACCTCTTAAATACATTTCTAAAGCTGCTTCAAGTACTTTTTCTTCGTTCTTTTCCTTTACATCTTTTTTCATTTTTACACTAAGTTCAGTTAATCTCTTTTTTATAGCATTTGGACCTTTTAAAATTGTTTCAATGGAAAATTCATCTCCCTTAATGGAGAAGAACGCTGCATAATATGCAAGCGGAAAATGAACTTTAAAGTAAGCAATTCTAAATGCCATACTAACATACGCAACAGCATGAGCCTTAGGGAAAAGATATTTTATCTTTTTACAAGATTCTATAAACCATTCTGGTACATTATGCTCTCTCATCAAATCCTCTTCTTCTTTTGTAATACCTTTTCCTTTTCTAACATTCTCCATTATCTTAAAGGCCGTTGATTCTTCAACCCCTGCTTTTATAAGGTAAATCATTATGTCATCACGACAAGAAATAACTTCTGAAAGTGTTGCTTTTCCGGACCTAATTATATCTTGTGCATTATTAAGCCAAACATCGGTACCGTGTGAAAGCCCTGAAATTCTAACAAGCTCTGCAAATGATTTTGGCCTTGTTTCTTTAAGCATTTCCTGGACAAAATCGGTACCAAATTCAGGAATACCAATAGTACCAACATCCGTTCCTAAATCAGAAGCTCTTACTTTTAAAGGTTTTAACGACGAAAAAATTTCCAAAGTTTCTTTATCATCCATAGGAACAGTAGTGGGATCTACTCCTGTATACTCATATAAAAGTTTAATCATTGTAGGATCATCGTGCCCGAGTGCATCAAGTTTTACCAAATCATCATGTATTGATTCATATGCAAAATGAGTTGTACACATTTCAGAATCTTTCTTGTTTGCAGGATACTGTATTGGAGTAAAATCATATACGGTCATATCCTTTGGAACGATCATTAGACCTCCAGGATGCTGACCTGTTGTTCTTTTTACCCCAGCAACCTTTTCTGCCAGTCTTACTTGTTCAGCTGTATTTAAAGTTTCATCTTTTAACTCCATATAACTTCTCACATAGCCAATTGCACTTCTCTCGGCAATTGTACTGATTGTTCCAGCCCTAAGAACGTTATCTTTTCCAAATAACTCTACAATATAGTTGTGCGCTCTTTCTTGATATTCACCAGAAAAGTTCAAATCTATATCCGGAACCTTATCACCTTTAAATCCCATAAAAACTTCAAAAGGAATGTCTTGACCTGTTTTATTTAATTTTGTTCCACATTTTGGACACAATTTATCAGGCAAATCATAACCTGAACCAACTTCCTTAGAAAATTCAAGGTATTTGCAGTTTGGACAAATATAGTGCGGCGGAAGTGGATTAACTTCCGTTATACCCATAAGGTATGCAACAAATGAAGAACCAACAGAACCCCTTGAACCAACAACATAACCATCTTCGTTTGCCTTTTTTACTATAAGATGTGCAATTTCATACAAAACTGCATAACCGTTATCAATTATACTTTTAAGCTCCTTTTCAAGCCTTTTTTCAATAACTTCTGGAAGTGGATCACCATAAAGCTCTTTGGCTCTCTTTAGAGATAAATTTCTAACATTCTCTTCTGCACCATCAATTATTGGTGGATGGAGCTTTTTCTTTACCGGCGCAATATCTTCAATCATATCTGCAATTTTATTTGGATTTTCAATAACTACTTCTCTAGCAATTTTTTCGTCTCCGAATATTTCCATTGCCTCTTTTAGTAATTCATCGGTAGTTCTCAGATAAAGCTGTGCATCTTTATCGCGTAGATCTTCATCATGTGGATTACTTTTTTCCTTAGGTGAAAGTAAGACATGTCTTGCCTTTATATCTTCTGGCTCTAAATAATGAGCGTTATCAACCATTACAACGGGCATTTTTAACCTTTTTGCAAGAAAATAAAGCCTTTTAAATATTTCCTTTGCCTGTTCTTTATTTACTGAAACAATAGTGCTAAGTGGGAAAATTTCAACATAATCATACTCTTTTAAAAGCTCTATTATTTCCTCATCGGTTGCAGAACCCTTTAGTGCTTCAAAAATTTCGCCCTGCTCACAGCCTGTACCAAATATCAACCCTTCTTTATATTCTTTTAAAACATTCTTTGGAACAAATGGCACGTATTTAAAATATTTTACATGTGCATCTGAAACTAATTTATACAAGTTCTTCAATCCTATTTTGTCTTTAACTAAAATAGTTATGTGATTAAATACTCTCTTTGTCCTTATACTTGAAATAGAAGTACCTGCTTTTAGTTTATTTATATCATTTAAACTCTTTATACCCATCTTACCTAATAATTCAACTAATTTACCAAAAAGTTCTGCAGTCACACTTGCATCTTCAAAAGCCCTGTGATGCTTAAATGGTCCAAGTTTGAAATATTCAACAAGTTTTCCAAGGCCAAAAGACTTAACCTTACCCTTTAAAATTACCCTTGAAAGCTTCAATGTATCAAGATAAGGCATTATCAAATCTTTATCGTACATCTTCCTGTAAACTTCCCTAATAAATCCATAGTCAAAGTCTGCATTGTGTGCAACAAGAACAGTACCTTCTATAAATTCCAAAAATTTTGGAACAACTTCTTCTATACCAGGAGCATCTTTTAACATATCATTTGTTATTCCAGTAAGCTTTTGGGTAAAATCATTTATATCTTTGTTTGGCTTTACAAAGCTTTTAAAGGTATCAATAATTTTTCCATCCTTGTACTTTACTGCACCAAATTCAATTATCTCATCGAATCGTGCGTTTGTACCTGTTGTTTCAAGGTCGAAGACTGTATAAACACAATCCTTAATCACATAATCTTTATCTAAATTCTTTACAATATCTCCAGGTTCATTAAGAAAGTACATTTCAGTTCCAAATATGGGTTTTATTTCATTGGATTTAGCTTCTTCATATAAATAAGGTATAGATTGTACATTTCCATGATCCGTTATAGCTACTGCCTTCCAACCCCATTCTTTTGCTCTTTTTACAAATTCCTTTATATCTATAATTGCATCTAAATCACTCATTTTCGAATGAACATGCAAAGGCACTCTCTTTTCTTGTGATAAATCTTTTCTCTCAATTGGCTCTGGATCTTCGTAAATTTCTTTGACAGAAAAATAAAACTCTCCATTTCTATCAACGCTCATAGAACCCTTAAAGTAATACCAATTATTTACTGAAACCAAGGTCTCTATTTTATCTACATTATCAAATACTTTCGCAAGTATGGAATCTTTGTTATCTGTAACATATATACTTAATAGCGGATTCCCATATTCAGATTTTTCAATTTTAAAAACCTTTCCTCTTAAGAAAACTCCTTTTGCATTCATTGAAATATTTGATGGAAAATAATATTTTATTTTTCCACCTTCAAATGTTTTCAAAGAACTTTCTACTTTTGGAGGAACAAAGCTTATTTCCTCTTCAATTATTTCTACTCTAACATTCTTTTTAGTTAGACTTTCAATTCTTTTTAATTTACTTTCTATTTTCTTAGCTGCAAATTCACCAAAAGCTTTAATAACTATTTCATTTTCAAGAAATTCCACATCTTTTACATAAGGAGCATTACCATTAAGCATATTCAATATTTTCTCTTTATTTATTTCAGGCAAACTATATTCTAAAAACACATCAACTCCAAAAAACATTTTCAACTTCTCACTTAAAATATCTAAATCTCCAATCGCTTCATTTAAGTAAAAAGTAAGCGATTGAGATTTTGTATCATATACAATTTTTACAATCTCACCTGAAAGTTCCAGATTAAAATATTCTGAAAGTTTTGTAATAGGGATATTCAAATTTGGAAAAACATATTTCATTTTTTATCCTCCCTATGCTTTTATTTCAACTGCAAGACACCAGGCAACTGCTAATGCATCGGCAGCATCATCGGGCTTTGGAATATCATTTAAATTTAAAAGCATTTTAACCATCTTTTGAACTTGTTTTTTATCTGCTCTTCCATACCCAGTAACGTTATTCTTTACCTGATAAGGTGTAAACTCATACAAAGGAATGTTCCTTTGCGAAGAGGCCAGAAGAATTACTCCACGAGCTTCTCCTACATGGATGGCTGTCTTTACATTTTTGTAGAAAAACAAGCTTTCAATTGCACAAGCATCTGGGGAATATTCTTCCAATAGCTCCACAAATCTATCATATATATACCCTAATCTTTTATACATTGGGACATCTTTTTCAGTGGTTATAACCCCATGCGTGACATGCGAAATTTTGTTTTTATTCTTTTCTAGGATCCCATATCCAAGTATACCATATCCAGGATCAACACCTATTATTCTCAAAGATAAATACCTCCACTTTTTAATTATTTTTTACTCCAAAATTATATATTAATATGGTTAATAGAGGAAAAACACTTGCACTCAAAAACATGAATATTGTGTTATTACCAAATATCGCTGCATAACCACTTGAAAGGAAACTTCCAATTGCCCAAGAAAATCCCATTGAAATACCAGATGCAAGAGCCTTATTATTTGGTAAAAGCTTTTGAGCAGAAACAATGTTAGATGACATTGTAAAAAAGCTAAAACCGTCAAACAAGACAAAAGAAATTACCTTTAACCACAAATTAGGTACAAATACGAACAACAATCCAAATATTCCCATTCCTACAAAACCAATAGTATTGGTAAATTTATCATTAGTTTTTTCAAGTACAATTGTACCAAAGAAATTAGTAAAAACTCCAAACATCATTCCAAATGTTAATATTGAACCACCTACTATTAAAGATTTTCCAACTTCATTCATATAAATTGGAATATATGTATGAAATATATCCATAGAAAAACTTCTTGATGCAACTATTAAAAAAATAGGCCAAAGTTTGAATATATCACCTTTAAAACTTAATTTCTTTGCTTCAACTGGTTTTTCATAACTAAATATCCTGAATGAAAGAAGTAAAAGAAATGGAATAAAAAATAAAGTTAAAAAGTATAGTTTTTCAATTCCTATTTTTTCTTGATAAAATGTTATAAAAACCGGTGCTATACCAGCACCTAATGTTCCTGCAACTGAAAATAAAGCAACATGCTTTCCTTTAGAACGCCTTCCTGCAAAGCTAGCACCCAGAGGATGAAACATAGAATTTAAAAGCCTAATAGCAACTACAAGAGAGAAAAATAAAATAGCTGATTTTACAATACCCAAAAATGATACCAAAAACACTTCTAATACAACAATTATTGTTATATAAATACCATCTCTTTTTATTTTATCAAAATACATGCCAAAAAATACTTGAAATATAGAAGTAATTCCACCAAGTAAAGCTATAAAGCTTGCAAATGTTTTGTTATCAATCCCTAATTTGTCAATAAAATGAGGCGCAAGAGGTTTTACAAAAGCATTAAAAAAATCTGCAAAAAAGTGAAATATTGCTCCCAATAACTCCATCTTGTTTTCCTCCCTTTTATTATTTAGCTTTGCGAATTATCAAGATTATTATACCAATTTTCTTTTTCATTGTCTAAAACAAAAGATTAAAAACTTTAAATATTATTTGTTTAGAATCTACCTATCAGGAGCGGATTTCTTAGATTTTGAAAAATGTGATCTGAGTTGATAAGATATATTATTTTTGAATTTTTAACTAAAAAGAAAAATCTATCTACAATCTCTTTTCATTCTAAATTCATAATTCATTTTTTATTTTTTCACCTAATAACCAATCTCTCTCACACACCTCTAATTTCTTATAGTCCACTTGTGTTAACGTCGAGAAAAATAATATTAACAGAATGTTTTCATAAATATTCATCAAAAATGGTAAAATATCTTAGGTTATAGTCGCCTGGAACGTGTCTTAAACGCCAAAAAAAGGCTACATGTTCCAGCGGTTGTTTATTTCAAAAAAACTGAGGAGGTGAACTTTGTGTACGCTATTGTTGAAAGCGGTGGAAAACAGTTTCGTGTTGAACCAGGAAAAGTCTTTTTCACTGAAAGAGTTGTCGGTAAAGGTGAAGGAGAAGAAGTCAAACTTGACAAAGTCCTTATGGTAAAAACAGACGATGGAAAAGTTTTAGTCGGGAAACCTTACCTTGACAACGTAGAAATTAAAGGAACCATTGTAGAACATGGCAGAGCAAGAAAAGTTATAGTTGGAAAATTTAGACCAAGAAAGAACTACAGAAGAATAAAAGGTCACAGACAATGGTACACCGCAATTAAAGTAGAAGAAATTCAAGTAAAATGATCACGTGTAAATTTTTTAAAGAAAACGGGTTTTTTGAAAAGTTTTTGATAACAGGACATTCAATGTATGCTCAAAAAGGTAAAGATATTGTTTGTGCAGCAGTAAGCGTTGTAGCTCAGCATACAGCAAGATATCTATTAAAAAATGGAGCCTCTGTCAAAATAAAAGATGGATATTTAGATGTAAAAAACATTTCGCACGATAACATCTCTCAGATATTCGTAAATGAATTAATTGATACCTTAAAAGATTTAGAGGAACAATACCCAAAATACCTTAAACTGGAGGTGAGCAATGATGAAAATTAACATACAGCTTTTTGCAAAAAGCAGTACTGCCAAAAATGGACGCGACAGCAATCCTAAATATCTAGGAGTTAAAAGAGGCGATGGCCAAAAAGTCTTAGCTGGTACTATTATTGTCAGACAAAGAGGAACCAAATTCTGGCCAGGTAAAAATGTAGGAATGGGAAGGGATTTTACCTTATTCGCACTAAAAGATGGCGTAGTCAAATTTGAAGTTAGAAACAACAGAAAATATGTAAGCGTATATGAAGAAAAATAAGGGGGGCATTTATGCTTAACGCCAAAAGAGTGGCAATTATAGGGGTGTTTGCTGCACTTGCATTTGTAGTAATGTATATCGAAATACCAATATTCCCAGCAGTTAATTTTTTAAAATATGATCCTAGCGATATTTTAGTATTATTAACTGCTTTTATATATTCTCCAACTGTTGGAGTAATAGTGCTAGCAATAAAAGATATTTTGTTTTTCATATTTAAATCACAAGATATAGTCGGTATTGCTATGAATTTTGCAGCTGGAGCTTTATTTATCGTTCCTGCAGCAATAATATATGGAAAAAAGAACAGATTCAGAGAAATATTAGGTTACATAATCGGTACTGTCGCTGCAACTGGTGGAATGGCACTTTTGAATATGATAGTAGTCCCATATTATTGGAAAATTCCTTTGGAAGAAGTATTTAAACTTCTGCCATGGATTATTGGTTTTAATGCAATCAAGTTTTCAATAGACTCAGTAATAAATGGAATAATTCATAGACGCGTTAAAAATATTTTAGAACCAGATGAAGCGAAAATATAAGGAGGGAGGAATAACAATGGCAAGAACGTTGCCTATACAAAAAACAACTTTGTTAAAGAAAGAAGAAGTAAAAAAAGATTGGTACTTAATAAATGCAGAAGGTCAAACACTTGGTAGACTTGCAACAAGAATTGCTCTTGTTCTTATGGGAAAAAATAAACCAAACTGGACACCTCATGTCGATTGCGGAAATTTTGTCGTTGTAATCAATGCTGACAAAATTAAACTAACAGGTAAAAAATGGGATCAAAAAATCTACTACAGACACTCTGGTTATCCTGGAGGAATTAAAGAATTTACAGCAAGGCAACTTCAACAAAGAAATCCAGAAAAACTCATTCAACTTGCTGTTAAAAGAATGCTTCCAAAAACAATTCTTGGAAGAAAAGCATTAAAAAGACTTAAAATATATGCGGGTTCAGAACATCCACATAGTGCACAAAAACCAATTGAATTGAATTTTTAATCAAGGAGGGATGTAGAAAATGGCTGAATACTACATGGGTACTGGAAGAAGAAAAACATCAGTTGCAAGGGTATATCTAAAAGAAGGTAATGGAAAAGTTACAGTTAATGATAAAGAATATGAAGATTTAAATGGTTACCTCGAAAATTCTGTTTGGACTCTTCACGCTCTTGAACCATTAAAAGTAACCGGTCTTGAAGGTTCATTTGATCTCTTCATAAGAGTTCAAGGCGGAGGAAAATCCGGACAAGCAGGTGCTATAAGACTTGGTATTGCACGTGCATTACTTCAATACAATCCTGATCTAAGACCTACATTGAAGGAAAAAGGTCTTCTCACAAGAGACCCAAGAATGGTCGAAAGGAAAAAATACGGTCTCAGAAAAGCAAGACGTGCACCTCAATTCTCCAAACGTTAATATTCCTTATTGCTTATATAACTTCACCGTGGCAGTAAAAATACTGCCACGTTTTCCTCGTTTAAAAGAGGTGATTGCTTATTCTTAAAGACACTATTGAAGAAATCAAATCAAAAATTGATATAGTTGAACTTATTTCCCGTTATGTAAGTCTACAAAAAGTGGGAAATAGTTATCGTGGCTTGTGTCCTTTCCATACAGAAACAACACCTTCCTTCTATGTAAATCCATCCTTCAAGACATACCACTGCTTTGGCTGTGGAGCGTCTGGGGATGTGATTAAATTTGTTCAGGAAATTGAAGGCATACCATTCATGGAAGCTTTAAAAAAACTGGCTGAAGAAGCAGGAGTAAAAATTGAATACAGCTCATCAAATAGCTTTCAACAGTTATACTTTAATTTTTATAAAGAACTTCATAAAGAATATATTGAAAAGTTATTTGATGAAAAAATTGCCCTTGATTATTTATTTTCAAGAGGTTTTAATGAAGAAGAAATAAAGGAATATGAGTTTGGCTTTTCACCCATAAATTCTAAAATACCTCAAAAAATTGCTCAAAAATTGGATATTAAATCCTTAAAAAAATTTGGTTTTTCAAATCATGACCAATTTGAAGGTAGATTAATAATACCAATTAAAAATGAATATTCGAATGTTATAGCATTTGGGGGAAGACTCTTAGGTGAAGGGCAACCAAAATACCTTAACTCATATGAAACAGATTTTTTTAAAAAATCGAAAACCCTCTTTTTACTAGATATTGCAAAAGACAAGATTAAAACTGCAGATTTTGCAATTATTTGTGAAGGTTACTTTGATGCTATTGCATTTCATAGAGCTGATTTTAAAAATGCTGTTGCAACACTTGGAACAGCCTTTACAAAATTTCACGCTTTTTCTATTAAAAAACTTACCCAAAATGTTATCTTAGCTTTTGATACTGATAGTGCTGGAGTAAAAGCAGCTCTTCAAAGCATAAAAATACTAATTTCAATGCAATTTAATGTAATGGTTGCTGGAAAAACAAAAGAAAAAGATCCTGACGAAATTTACAAAACTCAAGGTAGTTCTGGATTATATTCTTTCTTAAAAGAAGCAATACCGGCTGAAGAATTTATCCCTTATGTTTTAAGCAAAAACTATGATTTAAACAACTCAAATGCAATACCTCTCTATACAAGAGAAATAAAAAACTGGGAAAAAACATTCGAAAATTTTCCAGAAAAACTTCAAACATTTAGAAAAACTGCTGAAAAGATATCAAAAACGAGCATAACCGTTTCTGTGCCTAAGCCAAAACAAAAAACTAATCTTCCAACCTTAGATGAAATGGTTATATATCTACTTTTAAATAATCCGCAAGTTGATATAGAAATAAATCCGAAAATATTTAATGAACTTACCCAAGAATTCATTAAATCTTTAAAAAATCTTAAGAACTTTTCATTTGAAAAGTTGTCCAAAGATTTGCAAAAATATATTGAAAATATATTGAATAAAATGGAAAAATTTGAAATAAATGAAGATTATATAAACACAGTAAAGAAAAAAATTGAAGAAAAAACTTTAGAAAAAAGGATAGAAGAAATAGATAAATATTTAAATTCCGCAACAGAGGAAGAAAAAAGGGTACTTTTACAAACAAGAATGGAACTTGTTAGAAAGCTCAAAAAACTTGGGAGGTGAACTCCTGATGGCAAAGAAAAAAACTGTAGATTCTTTAGATTCGAAAATTGAAAAGCTCATAGCTATTGGAAAAGAAAAAGGCTTTGTTACATATGAAGATATTGACAAGATGTTCCCGCCAGAAAAGGCAGATGAGTTTGATGGAAATGTATTAGAAAAAGTCTACGAGGAGCTTGAAAAAAATAATGTTGCAATTACTGAAGAAACTACAAACGATGGAATTGAAGATGTCACTTTGGAAGATTTTTTAGAGGAATCTCCAAAGTTTTATGACAATATGGCAACTAAAGACTTAATAAAGATGTATTTAAAAGACATTGGAAAAATCCCACTGTTAAGTCAGTCAATGGAGAGAGAACTTGCAAGACGCGCACAACTTGGAGATGAAAGGGCAAAGCAAAAATTGGTAGAATCTAATCTAAGGCTCGTTGTAAGTATAGCTAAAAGATATGTTGGAAAAGGTCTTTCATTTTTGGATCTTATACAAGAAGGTAATGTTGGCCTTTTAAAGGCCGTTGAAAAATTTGATTGGAAAAAAGGTTATAAATTCTCAACTTATGCAACATGGTGGATCCGTCAGGCAATTACTCGTGCAATAGCGGATCAGGCAAGAACTATAAGGGTTCCGGTACATATGGTAGAAACAATAAATAAAGTCCAAAAGATAATGAGAGAGTATTATCAAGAGCATGGAACGGAAATACCAATTGAAGAACTTGCAAAATTAATTGGAAAACCTGTAGAAAAGGTTGAGGAAATTCTACAAGCAGCAAAGGAAACAACTTCTCTTGAAGCACCAGTTGGTGAAGATGATGATTCAACTGTAGGAGACTTCATCGCAGATGAAACAATAGCTTCACCAAAGAAAGAAGCAATGAGAATGCTAATACGTGAAGAAGTAGATAAAGTTCTTGAAACATTAAATGATAGGGAAAAGTTGGTCCTTAAAATGAGGTATGGCCTTATAGATGGAAAAGCAAAAACCCTTGAAGAAGTAGGACAATATTTTAATGTTACAAGAGAAAGAATTAGACAAATAGAAGTTAAAGCTTTAAGAAAACTAAGACATCCTTCAAGAAGTAGATATTTAAAGCTTTTATTCAAAATGCTTGATGAATCATGAAATTTTACCGCACATATTGTGCGGTAATTTATTAGGGTGATACGTTATGATAAAAATAGCCTTTAGAAACTTCTTTTCAAATTTTAAACTCTCTTTGCTTGTAATACTTGGAAGTATGATCGCAACAATGTTGGTTGTTGGAGCTCTTTCATTGAACGATTCTGTTGATAGCTGGTTTAATTCTAAATTAAGAAATAATTTTGGAAATATAGACATTGTTGCAAAAGATAAAAGTGATACATTCTTTTTTCCAAAAACACTAAATGTAGAACAAGTAGAAAAATATCTTAATAAATATAAAAATGAAGGTGTTGTAAGAGATTTTGTCTTTACCTATCTAGTCTCTTCAAGAATAAAACATAATGGCAATTTTTATGATATCTTTGCCATAGGTTATGATGAAAAAATAAAAGAATTTTCAAAAAAAGATATAGATGGAATCATTTTATCTAGCGATCTTGCAAAAACTCTAAACATAAAGCAAGGTGACACAATAACAATCATAACTCCAAGCGGAAGTAAAGAATTAAAAATTGATCACATCGGACTTGAAGAATTTAACTTCCGTGGAGAAACTGGTATGACAAATGGTAGTATTTTTATTCCAAAAGACTTGATGTTGAGTCTAAGAATGTACACATATAACGCTCCAAACACAGTCTTTATATCATTAAATCTTGATTTAAAAAATCATTTAGAATTTTCTGAAAAGCTCTCTAAAGACCTTGACCTAAGAACCACTCCAACCAAATATAACTTGAAATATTCACCATTAAATAAAGTTATAGGTTACCTATTTCTTGGATTCAGCGGATTTTCTATACTAAGCAGTTTTTTATTCATATCAAACTTTTTCGGTGTACTTGCTGAAGATAGAAGAAAAACTCTTGGAACCTTACGAGCATTGGGACTTTCAAAGAAAAAAAGTGGAATTATCCTTTTTTTGGAAGGATTGATGTATATAATCTCTTCTTCAATTGTTGGAGCACTACTTGGAATTATTTTTGGTAGGTATTTGCTTTCCTTTGTAAATAACCTTCCAAATATTGCATCATCAGACACAACTATTGCTGAAAAAATTCCATACGTGATAACATATAAATCTATTTTTCTTGGAATTTTAATTTCAATTATTTTACCAGTAACATTGTTAATTACTAGAAGTATTTCATTTTCTAAAATTCCACCAGTCGTTCTTCTCTCTGAAGAACAAATACTACCTAAAAAAAGATGGATATTTATATTAGCATTTTTAATCGTTGTAGCTTTCTTTTTTATTAATCCACTTTATTCACTGTCTGTGCTAATAATCTTGATATCTATTTTCTTTAAAAAAAGTTATGTACAACTTCTTGCTGGTGTCCTTTCCATTCTCACCATTTACAACAAAATAGGGACTGGAGAAAGATGGGATTATCTTGCAAGATCAGGAATATTTTTAGCGGCAAGTGTAGTAATAATATTTTCCATTCTTCCCTTAATAAAAAACGTTATTAGAAAATTTTATAGCCTTTCAAACATACTTGCAATTTCATACATTGAAAAACAAAAAATGAGAAATTACATAGTATTTTTTGTCTATGCAATAATAACTCTTGTAATACTTTTAACAGCTGTTATTCCAAGCAGCGTTTTTAATTATGTGGACAAAAAACTTGATAGTGGAATTGTAGGCTATAACTTTTTAATTATAGAAAACCCATTAAAAAGCTTTTTCAAAACAGATTACTACGAAACAGATGAAAATTTTAAATCAATGTTTGAAAACCTTGTAAAAATACAACTTGTAAACGCAAAACTTGATAATAGAAATCTTACGATTATACTTGCAAAAAGTGGCATTGAAAAATCTTTAAAAATTGAAAATGTAAAAATTAATGACTTATCTTTAAAGGAAGGAATAGCAAATAAAGAAATCTTTTCTAAGGATTCAACCTATACTTTTTTGATAAAAGGAATACTACCAGGTATAAGTGCCAGATTTTACGAAAGCTTTAAAGTAGTCGATACTTTTGATCCCAAAAATGTTATAGTCCCATTCGATGGAATATTTGTTTACGACAAAAAGGTTTCTGGAGCTCTACAAGGATATGCCGGAGTTGTAAAAGATGAATACGTAAGTCAAGCTAAAAATACAGTATATGAAAAATTCGATGCTCCATTATATGTTACCGAAGAGCTTAATAAAGTATTTTTGAGTATAAAATACTTTATAAATGTTGCAGTACAACTATTTTATTTTGGTTTTATAAGTGGTTTTTCTGGACTTACAATTCTTAGCCTAAAGAATGTATATGAAAGAAAAAGAATAATTGGATCTCTAAAAGCTTTGGGAGTAAATAGAAAAACTATATTTTCATTCTTTATTACCGAAGCATTTTTAATAGTTACTATTGCTATATTAACAGCAATAATTACAACATTTTTCATTACCATGGATTTAACTACTATGATCTCAAGTGAATTACCCGATTTTTCAATAACTATCCCATGGATTCAAATTATTGAAATAATCGCAGGTATTTACTTAATTACAGGTATATTTACAATTTATCCTGCAAACCTTGCACAAAAAATAAGTCCTGCAGAAGCTATAAGGGTTTTTGATTAATGAAACACATTTTTTACATTAAAAAAATTGACACAGTAAAAACAAAAGTGTAAAATATAGTTTGTGTCAGAGTATATAATTAATAATTATTAAATAGAAGAAGAAAGGGGAGGAGCAAAATGGCAAAATGTCAAATTTGCGGAAAAGGACCCGCTTCCGGAAAAAACGTATCACACTCAAACAGAAGAACAAATAGATGGTTCAGACCAAACTTACAAAAAGTAAGAGTCTTAAGAGAAGATGGAACAGTAAAAAGAATGTGGGTTTGTACCGACTGTCTAAGCGCAGGAAAAGTAAAAAGATACGTCAGCAAATCAGTTGAAGCATAATGAAGCGGGGGGACCCGCTTTGTTTTTTTTGTATAGACTAGCTTTAATCATAATATTTATTATTTCAACACTAATTGTTGCCTACCTTTTGACTCTCCCCATCAATATTATCCCCTTATTGTTAATTGCTTTTTCATACTCAGCTATATCAGTGCTTTTTTTAGAAGCAATAACTTACAAGTTTGAAATAGATGATAAATTCATTATATTTAAAAGTATCTTTTATAAAAAAAGATTCGAGATAAGTAAAATAGAATCTTTTCAGATTTCCTTTTTTTGTGTTAAAATAAGGTCTGAAGGAAAAAAATACACATTTTTACCATTGGGGGGATGGGTACGGAAAGTAGAAGAACGTTTGCGGAAATAAATATAAATAACTATATTGAGAATCTTAAATACTTTCAAAAAAAATGTAGCCCGGCAAAGGTAATGCCCGTTATAAAAGCTAACGCCTACGGGCACGGTGCAGTAATGTTAGCAAAATCTGCAGAAAAAATGGGAATTGATTACTTTGCAGTTGCATTTTTGGAAGAAGCTTTAATTTTAAGAAAAAACGGGATAAATACCAATATTCTCGTGTTTAACTATCTAGATAAAGACTTTGTCCCGCTTGCAGCTGACAATAATATTACAATTACAATAATTTCAAATGAGCAGGTTGAAGAATATAAAGATTTAATCAAAAAACCAAAGGTTCATATAAATATAGATACCGGTATGAATAGAGTTGGAATTGAGCCAAAAGATGCTATGAAAATATACGAAAAATTAATTTCAAATGGTTTTGAAGTTGAAGGCATCTACACACATTTTGCTGTAGCAGATTCTTTAAAGAAAGAAGATATTGAATTTACAAAGAAGCAATATGAAAAATTTTTAGAGGTTAATTTACCTGTTAAAATAAGACACACAAATAACAGTGCTGCCTCTTTATCTGGAATCATATCTTGTGGAGATTATGTAAGAATAGGTATTGCAAGTTATGGCTTAATGCCAAGCAATCAAGTAAAAGATGAAAATTTAAAACCAGTTTTGACCTGGAAAAGTGTTGTATCTCACGTAAAAACACTAAAAAAAGGAGAAAGTGTGAGCTATGGAAGAACTTTTGTCGCACCTTATGATATGAAAGTTGCAACCATACCCGTAGGATATGCAGATGGATACTGGAGACATCTTTCAAATAATGGTGAAGTTCTGATAAATGGAAAAAGAAGAAAAATTTTGGGAAGGGTTTGTATGGATCAATTTGTTGTAGAAGCAGATGATGAGGTTAAAATAGGTGATGAAGTAATTTTAATTGGAAAACAGGGAAATGAATTTATAAGTGCAGAAGAAATTGCTGATAAGGTTGGAACGATAAACTATGAGGTTACCTGCAGAATTTCAGAAAGGGTGCCTAGAATTTACAAAGGGGTGGAACTTTGAAATTACCTAAAGAATTGATTGAAAAATTTAGAGAACCTTATATCTCAGAACTTGAAAATTACATAAATTCAGAAGTTGAAACAATCGTTAAGGTAAAAAGTAAAAGACTTTTAGAGACAAAAAATGGGCAAAAATATTTACTTTTAACATTTGAAGACAAAACAGGCATACTTAGAGCTATTGATTGGTTTAATGCAGAAAAAAACGATGCAAAAATAAGCGTTGGAAATGTTGTAAGGACACAAGGGAAGGTGGTAATATACGATGGAAGAATACAATTAAACATTTTAGAAGATTCAAATATCATTGTTCTTAATGAAGATGAATACAACATTGAAAGATTTGTATCGGAATCTAAGATGTCCTCAGAAAGTGCAAAAACTAAGATTAATTATTTTATTGATTCAATAAAAAACGATACTTTAAAAAAATTACTAATAGAAATATTTAAAAATGATGAAAAATTATCAGAAGCATTTATGAGTGCACCTGCAGGGCTTAGAGTTCACCACAATTATGTAGGTGGCCTTGCAGAGCATAGTATAACAGTTGCTAGTATATGCGAAAATGTAGCAAAAATATACACGTGGCTCGATAGAGACCTTCTAATAACCGGTGCTTTATTGCATGACATTGGAAAAATATACGACTATGAAATATCATCACATGGTATTGAACTAACACAAAAAGGAGAATTAATCGGTCACATTGTAAGTGGATTTGATATAGTAAAGGAAAAATTGAATAAAATAAATGCTAGCAGTGAGCTTTCAGAAAAGCTACTACATATGATACTCTCTCACCACGGTGAATTTGAATGGGGTTCTCCTGTTCTACCAAAGACTCCAGAAGCTTATGTACTACATATGATTGAAAACATGGATTCAAAATTGAACAGAATGTATAACATCAAAGAAAAAGAACTTGAAATAAATCCAGAAAAAACCTGGAGTGATTTTGATCCAAGTCTTGGAAGAAGAATCTTATTAAAACACGATGAGAGGGGTTAATATGTCCAAAAAAAAGAAAGTGATCATAGTAGAATCACCAGCAAAAGCTAAAACTATTGAAAAAATTCTTGGAGATGAATATAAAGTTATATCTTCAAAAGGACACGTTAGAGATCTACCTCAAAAGAAATTTGGTGTGGATTTAAATAATTTTGAACCAGAATTTGAAATTATTCCTGGCAAAGAAAATGTGATTGAAAGTATAAAGAAAGAAATAAAAGGGAAAGAAGTGCTTCTTGCATCAGATATGGATAGAGAAGGAGAAGCTATTGCTTGGCACCTTTCACAAATCTTCAATCTTAAAGGAAAAAATAGAATAGTATTTACCGAAATTACTCCAAATACCATTAAAAAATCTGTGGAGACACCCAGAGAAATAGATATAAAAAAGGTTAACGCACAGCTTGCAAGAAGAATTTTAGATAGAATCGTCGGCTACAAAATAAGTCCATTACTATGGAAAATAATCAAAGGCGCCATGAGTGCTGGAAGAGTTCAATCTGCTGCACTGAAAATAATTTGTGATAGGGAAAGAGAAAGATTCTTATTTAAACCAAAGGAATTCTACAAAGTATCTATTAATGTAAAAAAAGTTAAAGCAAATCTTTGGAGCATTAAAGGGAAAAAAATCAAACAGGAAAATATAACAAAAGAAATTGCAGAAGATATTAAAAATAATGTAAAAGAGGTAACACTTTCAGATATAGTCGAAAAAGAAAGAAAGAAATCTCCTCCAAATCCTTACATTACAAGTACGCTACAACAAGACGCAGCTACAAAGTTAGGTTTTCCTGTTTCAAAAACAATGAAAATTGCACAAGCATTGTACGAAGGTATTGATACAAAAGAGGGGCATCTTGCTTTTATTACATACATGAGAACTGACTCAACCCGTGTATCAGAAGAAGCAAAACAAATGGCTCAAGAATTTATAGAAAAAAACTTTGGTAAAGAATATATTGGCGGCTCAAAAAATAAAAAGAAAACCTCAAAAAATGTTCAAGATGCACATGAATGTATAAGGCCTGTTAATCCAGAAATAACTCCAGATATTGCGAAATCTTTACTATCCAGTGATTACTATAAGTTATACAAACTAATATGGGAAAGATTTATGGCATCACAAATGAAAGAATCAAAATATAAAGAAAGGACATATATTTTTCAAAGTGAAAAATATGAATTTAGAACAACATATTCTCATCTAATATTTGATGGTTTTGAAAAAATATATAACTCTTCTAGCAAGGAAGAAGAAGAAATAGATCTTGAAAAAGGAAAAACATATAAAGTATCAAAAATAAATATTGAAAAAGATACTACAAAACCGCCTGCAAGGTTTACAGAAGCAAGTTTAGTAAAAACTTTAGAGGCAGAAGGGATTGGAAGACCAAGCACTTATGCTACTATAATTTCTACACTTCTTGCAAGAAAATATGTAAAAAAAGAAAAGAAAGAGCTTATTCCTACATTACTCGGATTTACCGTAGAGGACTTTTTAACAAAAAGATTCCCAGAAATTGTTGACAAAAAGTTTACCGCCTTAATGGAAGAAGAATTAGATAAGGTGGAATCAGGAGAAAAAGAATGGAAAGAAGTATTAGATAATTTTTACTCCGAATTTTCAAAATACCTTTCAACCGCACAGAAAGAGTTTTACACTATTGACTATGAAACGGACTTGCCTTGTCAAGATTGTAAAGAAGAAAATTACAAATTAAAAATTGGAAAGTATGGATTATATTTAAATTGTGAAAAATGCAAAATAAATAAAAGTGTGGATAATACAATAAATGCAGTCCTAATAGAAAATAAAATGTTCATTGCACAAGCACTTGAAAATCATGCAAATGAAACCGTTTCAGAAAATTCATGCCCAAAATGTGGTGGCCACCTAGTCAGAAAAAAAGGTAGATTTGGATACTACTTCAAATGTGATAATTGTGATTTTACAGTTTCAGGATATAAAATAGCCCAGGCAAAATGTCCAAAATGTGGTTCATTGGTGGTCATGAGAAGAAGTAAAAACGGTAAAACATATTGGACATGTACTAATTCAGATTGTGATTTTATGTCTTGGACAGAGCCTAAAAATGAAGAATAAAAAATACTTTCATCAAGAAATTCTCTCAAGCGGAGAGAATTTCTTTTTACTTAATTAACAAATGAGAGGTGTATAAAGTGCTAAGAGTTTTCTTAGAATTTGTAAAAATAGGATTTATAGCATTCGGTGGTGGTTGGTCAATTATTGGGATAATTAAAGATGCTGTTCTCTCTAATAATTGGTTAACTCCCGAACAATTCAAAGAAATACTTTCAATATCTCAAATGACACCAGGACCTGTAATGCTAAATACGGCAACGTACGTTGGGCTAAAAATGTACGGAATAACAGGTGCTATTTTAAATTCTATTGCAGTGCTTGTTGCACCTATTACATTTACAACACTATTTTTTATAGTCCGCGATAGACTTCCAAAAGAATTTATAACAGCACTTAAATTTGGTGTTATTTTTTTGATCTCAATTACCTTCATATCGCTCCTTACAAACATAAGCAGTTTCTATCAAATTTTAATATCTATAGTTGCATTTCTTTTATTTACAAAAACCAAAATTGATCCAATATACGTGATTTTTATCTCTGGAATTATAGGTTTCTTCTTGTTTTAGTTTTCACAATAAAACTTTTTAACATAAAATCCATTCTTTTCACAATGTTCCAAATACTTTTCAGCTAATAGTTAGAAAACTATTAGTAAAAATTAAAAAGCATTCTTCGAAAAATTATATATATTTAAACAACATATCTGTATTTGTGATATAATGTATTAAGTACATATATATTTTTTGCATGTGAATTATATAACTTTATTGGAGGTGACCTTATGAAATACGATATTATTGTAATTGGAGGAAGCGCAGCTGGATTGGTGGCAGCTTTAACATCTAGGAAACTTTACAAAGATAAGAAAATTCTTGTTGTAAAAAAGCTTGAAAAAGAACTTGTTCCCTGTGGAATACCTTATATATTCCATACTCTCGGAAAAATAGAAAACGATTACATGGGTATAGAAGATAAATTCAAGGCAAATGGTATTGATTTACTAATTGATGAAGTGGTAGACGGAAACGTTAATGAAAAGAAAATAGTAACAAAAAATGGAAAAGAATTTGAATATGATAAATTAGTTATTGCTACAGGGTCAACACCATTTGTTATCCCAATCCCAGGAAATGATTTAGAAAACGTATACTCCATACCAAAAAATTACAAATACTTGGAAGAAGTTCAAGAAAAAGTTAAGAGAGTTCAAAATATAGTTATTATAGGTGGAGGATTTATCGGTGTCGAGGTTGCAGATGAAATTAAAAAATCTGGTAAAAATGTAACCTTAATAGAAGCAAAAGATTACCTATTGCCCGCCTCATTTGATGCAGATTTTGGTGAAATAGCAAAACAAGAAATTGAAAGTGACAATGTCAAAGTGCTATTAAGTACAAAAGTTACAAAAATTGAGGGAAATGGAAAAGTAGAAAAAGTCATTTTGGAAAATGGAGAAGAGCTACCAGCCGATGTAGTTATTATAGCAACTGGATATAAACCAAATACGGAGCTAGCAAAAAAACTCGGAATTAAAGTTACAGAATTAGGATACATAGAAACTGATGATTATATGAGAACATCAGTAAAAGATGTGTTTGCAGCAGGTGACTGTGTACAACACAAAGATTATTTCACTGGAAAACCTTCAAGATTAATGCTCGCATCCGCAGCCGTTTTTGATGCAAGAATTGCAGCATCAAATCTTTACAAATTAAGACTTCTAAGGACAAATAAAGGCTCACTAAATGCTTATTCAACCGTAATCGGTGGAAAAACATTTGCTTCTGCTGGCATAACGGAATCTGTTGCAAAAGAGGAAGGTTTTGACGTTGTAGTTGGTAGAGCAGAAGTTGTTGATAGACATCCAGGCAAATTTGCAGACGCTTCAAAAATTACAATGAAATTAATCTTCTCAAAGGAATGTGGATTGTTACTAGGTGCACAAATTGTTGGTGGAAAGAGTGTAGGAGAAATAATAAACATCATAAGTCTTGCAATTCAAAAAGATGTTAATATAAAAGACTTACTTACCATGCAAATTGGTACACATCCACTACTAACCGCTGCCCCAACTGTTTATCCTCTTGCAGTTGCAGCTGAAGATGCCTTATCAAAAATGTAAAAAAATAAATATCCCAGTAGCTTTTAGCTACTGGGATTATTTTAATTTTATTATATCTTTTCTGAAAGCTCTAATGCTTCTTGAGCAGCATCAATTATCTGACCAACCTTCATAGCATCTCCAACTAAATAAACGTTATCAAATTGTGAAGATAATTCTTCATATATTTTGTTTTCAGGTTTTGTCCCAGCCGTTATCACAATATCATCAAACTGACCTAATGAAATTTCTTTTCCATCTTTTTCAACAATTACCTCTTTGTCTTTTACTTCTTTAACTAATGTGTTTGTATACACATCAATTTTAGGTGCATAATTTTTTTGGAACAACTTACTTGCAACGATTTCCATACCTCTTCCAATTGAATCTAAGGCTTCAACTACAGTTACTTTTTTTCCTTCTTTGACCAGCGCTTCTGCAACTTCTAAACCTATTAATCCTCCGCCTATTATTAATACTTTTTCCCCTGTTACTTTTTTACCTTCAAAAAAGTCAAAACCAGTAATATAATTTTCAAGTCCCTTTATTGGAGGAATAAATGGTTTTGCACCAGTTGCTACAATAATCGCATCAAACTTTTCTTTTTTAAATGTCTCTACAGAAACTTCAGTATTCAATTTTATATTCAATTCTTTCTCTGCCTTTCTAATCAAATCATCCAAAGTATCTTTCATAGAAAGCTTTCCTGGTGCTCTATACGTTAATACCCATTGCCCGCCTAAATAATTGTTTCTTTCAAAAAGGGTCACATCATATCCTTTTTTCTTTAAATATAATCCTGTAAATAATCCTGCAGGCCCTCCTCCAACAATTGCAACTTTCTTCTTTAAAGTTGCTTTTCCATTAAATTCAACGTGAACCTCTGGATTTGCAATACAACCTACTGGTTTCCCTGCTTTTACATTTCCAAGACATCCTTGAAGACAACTTCCACACCTAATATAGTCATCTGAATTAGAAATTATTTTCTTTGGAAATTCAGGATCTACAATCAATTGTCTTCCTAAAACAACACCGTCAACAACCTTTTCTTCAACCAAATATTTATATCTTTCATTCTTGTACATTCTTCCTGCTGCAATAATAGGTAGTGATGTTAATTTTCTTATCTCTCTTAATTTCTCGTCCATAACATCCAATGGGAGCGACATGTGATTGTAATACCATGGAGCAGAATCACATGCATTTCCCCATCCAACATGGACTGCCGAAACACCAAATCTTTCTGCCAATGCTAGTATCTTTGATAAACCTTCGTTTGTAAAACCACCCTCAACAAATTCGCTTCCCGAAATTCTAATAAATATTGGTATTTCAATGACCTTTGTTATTTCAATAAGTAAATCTCTTGCAAATTTAAGTTTGTCTTTTCCATATTCATCTGTTCTTTTATTTAATCTTTCTGAATAAAATTGATGAACGAGGTACCCATGACCAAATTGAATTTCAATTCCATCTGCTCCAGCTTTTTGAGCTCTCAATGCATTTTCTTTAAATGCATTGATTATTTCATTTATTTGTTGAACAGTTAATTCCCCTGGAATTTGCCCTGTAGATGGACATTTTATTGATGAAGGTGCAAGAACTTCACCTGACACCTTTGGATTAGCCGCTCTTCCTGCATGACTTAAGTGAACAATAAGCTTTGTTTCATATTTATGCAATGTATCTACTAATTTTTTTAATCCTTCAATATGTTCATCTGTATTTAGCATAGTTTGCTTTGGATGCTCTTTCCCTGTAGGAAGTACAGCAATCGGCTCTAAAATTATTGTTCCTACTCCACCTTTTGCTCTTTTTTCATAATATCTAATTTGTTCATCAGTAATAAAACCTGTCTTTGGTGTAGCCAATGCAGTTTTAATAGGAGCCATAAAAATATGATTTTTTGCTTCAAAAATTCCAAATTTCATTGGCAACCACTCTCCCTTATCTTTTTTCAAAATCCTCTATTTCTTCCAAAACCTCTTGCCATTCCTCTTCCCATTCCACGCAAGGAAGGATTTTCATAGTTTGGTCTTATAGCATTTTTTGGGCATTTTTCCATACACACCCCACATCTTGTACAAATATCGTTGTTTATATAAGGATAACCATCATCTTTTACCGTTATAGCCCCTTCAACTGGACATACATTTACACATACCTTACATTAATACAATCGCTTTCCTTTACCCAGGGCATGTAATCACCTCCAAAGAAAAAACAACTATTTTTCTTCACTTAATAGCGCCTTTACTTCTTCTAATGCTTCATCTACAGTCCTGCTTTTAACTAAAATAGGTTTATACCCCAATTTTTCTAATTTAACCATGGAGCCTTTTCCCATTGAGTTTCCAATCCAGACTTTACAGTGTCCCAAAAATTCCAAAATTTCATCAACCTTAGCGTGCATATGAGTTTCAGCATAAGGATTTTTTATCTCCTCAATTTTTTTAAAATTTTCTCCATCAAATTCATATACAACATATATATTTGAATGTCCAAAATGTTCATCATTTATCTTTTTTCCATCTATAGTACCGAATGCTACTTTCATACTAGTCTCACTCCTTAATGGGTTGCATTTTCTACTTTCTCCAATTTTCCACTTTTATAATTTTCAATTATATTTGCCAATGTATCCTTTTTTGTCAAATATACTTCAATCCCTGCAGCTTTTAATACTTCAAAAGCATTTTTTCCAACACTTTCCAGAATTAATACATTTACACCTTTTTCAGCAAGCATTTGAGAAACCTTTGGCCCCATTCCATGGGCTTCATTTGCCGTATTTTCTACAACTTCTACGATCTCACCCTTATCAAAATCATAAATTACAAAAAACTCTGCTCTTGCGAATCTATCGTTGCTTAATGAATCAAGTGTTTTACCTTGTGATGGTATAGCTATCTTCATCTTAACACCTCCTGTTTTATTTTAGTTTTCTCATTACTTTTTCAAATATTTCCTTTATAGCCTTTCCAGCCATGCTATTTTCATACAATACAATTGGTTTCATTTCAAGGTTAGATTTTTCAACCAATTCATCAAATGGAATTTTCCCTAAAATTTCAATATTATCACTCAAACAATAATTTTCTATTTGTTTGCTTACATCAGGATTTAAATCGTATTTATTTATAACTACCCCAAAATCTCTTCTAAAATGTCTGACAGTCTCAACAATTCTCTTTAAATCATGCAACCCTGAAGAAGTGGGGTCAGTAACTATAACAACATAATTTGTTGCAGTTATAGATGATGTAGCTGGACAACCAATTCCTGGTGCACCATCTATTAAAACAATATCTTTACCTTTTTCTTCCGCCTTTTTCAAGGCAAGCTTTCTTACTTCTGCAACCAAACCACCTGAGGTCTCCTCTCCGGGATTTAAATTTGCATGGACAATTTCCTTTTGTTCATCTATAACAGAATAATAATACTCTCCAGAAAGTGCTGTTTCCAGGCTAATAGCATTTTGGGGGCATGCAATAACACAGGCATTACAACCTTCACACGCATATTGATCTACCTCATATACTTCATTTTCAAAGCTAATTGCTTCAAATCTACAAATTTTCTTACAAATTCCACATTTGTCGCATTTATTTTGAACTATTATAGCCTTTTTTCCACCGTAATAGTCATATTTTTCTTCTAATTTACCATTAAACATAAGATTAAGATTTGCTGCATCAACATCACAATCTGCCAGAACAACAGGACTCAATAGTGCACCAAAAGATGAACTTAATGTTGTTTTACCAGTTCCACCTTTTCCACTAACTATTGCTAACTGTTTCATTTAACCATCCCCTTTATTGTATCAAAGACATTAGCAAACTTTTCTTCCCATTCTGGCAAATATTCTGAAAAAATCTTTCCTTCAGAATATAATTTTGCAATCTCTCTATCAAATGGAATTTTCAACAATATTGGAATGTTCTCTTTCTTTGCATATTCATCAATCAAATTTGTATTTCCAGTATCTCTATTAATAACAATTCCAGATGGAATCTTCATCTCTCTAACTAAATCAACAGCTAGTGAAAGATCGTGTAACCCAAATGTAGTAGGTTCAGTAACAAGAATTGCAAAATCTATATTCCTTAAACTTTCAACAACTGGACACGAAGTTCCTGGCTGAGAATCTATTAACACTACATCAACATTTTCATCTATGTGTTTCTTTAATTGCCTTATTATTCTAACTCCAGACGGCTCACCTATATTCAAAAGCCCCATTCCAAATTTTAAATTATCATTTATCTTCCCCAATACAATCTTCCCAATACTTTTTGGAACTTCTGTAATAGCATTAACAGGACAAACCATCGAACATACACCACAACCATGGCACAAGTTTTTAAAAACTACAGTTGCATTTGGAAAGGAGGTAATAGCACCAAACTGACATGCCTTTGCACACTCACCACATCTTATACATGCATCATTATCAACTACCGGTAATAATATATCAACACTCTCTTCTTTTTCCACATTTACGTTAAAAAAAAGATGATCATTTGGTTCTTCAACATCGGCATCAAGTAATTGAACTTTATACTTTTTAGAAAGTGTATAGGCCAAATTAGTAGAAACAGTTGTTTTACCAGTTCCACCTTTTCCACTTAATATTGTTATCTTCATATCCAACCTCCTATCTTAAGTTAAAAGAGGGTTGGATTTCCAACCCTCTTTTAACGTATATTTACCACCAAAACCTTCCAAATCCTCGACCTGCCCCTCTACCAAATCCGCCTCGACAATATCCGGCAAATCTGCCATATCCTCTACCAAAACCTCTTCCATATCCTCTTCCATATCCGTAAAACCAACCAACTACTGGTTTAAACCAACCGTATCTTGGAGTATAAGGTGCATTTTTGTTAGAACATGGTCCCAATCTTCTTCCAACTGGTCCTGTTCCCATTGGTCCTGTGCCATCGAATCCTGGCATTATCTATCACCTCCTTGATAATTATCAAGTTCTCTTAATCTCTCTTCTACAAAACGCAATTCTTCTTCAAGATATCTTTTATAATCCATTAACATAGCTCTTTCTTCTTCAATTGAGGGTTCATAATAACCATAACCTGCTCCATATCCAAAGCCTCTACCAAAACCACGTCCATATCCTCTACCAAATCCTCTTCCGTATCCCATTCCTCTTCCATATCCGCCTCCGTATCCACCATAGAATGGCATATACCTCACCTCCTGTACTGGTCTTACTATTTCCATTATTTATTATATGATATTTTATTATATATGTCAAGTACATATATATACATAAAAAATAAAATTTTTCCAATAACCAATTTTAAAATTATTTAAAGTCTTTTAAAAACATATAAAGCAGAAATCTCAATTTTTTATCCACTTTGACCTTCACACCTTTTCTTTAAAAGCTCATATTCCTTCTTTAATTTATCATACTCTTCTTTTGGAACAAAGCCTGTCGATTTAATCAATTCAATTATATCTTTTTTCATATTGTCTTCAAATTCGTTAAAATGTCTGATCACTGCATTTCCAAGCTCTTTTGCAATATCTGCAGGTAATACTCCTTGATTTACAAGATCAAGGAGTATTTCAATAAAATCATCGGTATTTCCTTTAAATATCTTAATAAATCCCTGAATTAACTTTTCTACCATTTCTTTTTTTAAACTACCAAAAACTTTGCCCTTTATTCTTGCCTTCAAAAAAATTTCCTGGGTAATATCATTCCCCAGGTTATCAATAACCTTTACAGCTTCACCATTTTTAACAAAATTTGCAATATCGCTTAAAGTAATGAATTTTTTTATACTTGTATCATATAACTTTCTGTTTTTATATTTTTTAATTATCCTCACTGTATTCCCCCAAAAATCTGGGGGAGAACCCCCAGAAAGTTTAATAACTAACCTTTACACCGATCATCACTACATTTGTATCGCTATCATCTATTTTACTGTATAATCCTCTTGCAAAAAGTGCCGTATAATCATCAACATTATATGATCCTTCGTACATAACATCAATTTTTTCAGATTTCATGTTATATTTTACCATACCTTTTACACCAAATTCATCCTTTTTATAATCTCCATATACTGATATAGCACTATCATAATACTCAAAATCGTATAATCTTATGTATCCATCAAATCCTATAAGTCCTTGGGTTCCAATTTGATATTCTATGCCAAATACATTTTCTAAAACACTTGGCACTTTCTCCTCTATTTCCACTTCTCCTAATCCTTCAACTGGCAAATTAAATGTACTTTTATTTTCGGATTCAAAACCAGTGTAATTATGAACTATAAAACTGGTTGATGGTATTTGATAAACAAATGATAACGATGCAGTGTAAACAAATGGCCATTTAAGATGAACTCCATCTTCTAAAATTTTATCGACAACTAGATAATTTGACTTTTTATAAGCAAGCAAAACACCATAATCAACACCGAGTACATTTCCACTCCAATTTATGGCATAGGAAAAGTGATCTGCAAATTTTTGATCTTTAAAAACAATCGGTAATCCTCCACCCTGCATTGAAGCTAAAATTGCCATCTTTGTTTCATCAGGCAAATTTGTTTTTACAGTATAAACATACGAAGCTGGTGTAGAAGATGGCAAACTTTCAAATGTCGAAAAGGTGTAGAGCCCTAAAGTTCCGTAATTTGTTGTGTAAGCATACTTTGCACCTGTAATAGAAAGTTTTTCACCTGCTAGGTAACTTCCTATTTTATCGTATACTTTAAAAACTTCAGAATCCACTAGTTTTTCAACAAATTTTCCTACCTTTAAATCTCCAAAATTTGTATATGTTTCAACATACGCTTCATTTACATTTACAACTGCTAAAGGAACAAAAAATGACGCAGTAAAAAACTGTCCATCAAAGTATACATATGAATTATCAAATGTTTGATCAAATCTCAAAGAGGATTTTGTGTAAAATGTTCCATCAAACTTTGTATCAGTACTAAACTTTACAGGAATGAATGTTAAACTGTTAGTTTCAAGTGAAAAATCGTTTCCGTCATAGTATAAATATCCTCCTTCGAATAAAAGAGAATATGAAAATCCAAAACTTGCTAATATCACTAATAAAGCTAATACAACCTTTTTCATTACAAGTCACCCCCTAAAATTTTAATATTGGCTTTGAAATAGTCATAGGTGAAAAGAAACTTTCTGGTATACCTATGTCAAACTCTACATCATTTAAAATAATTTCAGTTTTAGTATTTTCCTTGATGTTGTTTGCCAATATCTTTGTTGGAACATTGTATCCTTGAATATTTTCAATCTTTTCAAAAGTTATAGTTTTATATTTTTCACCTTGCCAGTTAAAAAATTCGATATAGACAGGTATTTTAAGTTCTTTGTCTATCTTCATATTCAACTCTTTAAAATCCAATTCTGCATCATTATGTGTGATATGAAGGTAATAATATTTTTCATCCTCTTTTACAAGTTCTGCTTTATAATTTTTATCACTTACTTTGTAAACAAGTTCTATATCTTTGTATGTAAAATCTGATCCAGCAAATCTATCATTTTTTGCAGCTCCGCTTATTCTTTTTGTGGTTCTAAATGCAGGCATGTAAAGATATATGTTATCTGCACCTTTTACAAGTAATGTAAGTCTTTTATCAGAAACCGGTTTTTCAAAACGTATAATGGCGTACACATCATCTTCACTCTTTTTGTAAAGGTATATAACAAACTGCTTTTCCTTTACTGTGCCTTCTTCATCAGTCATCTTCAATGTAAATACTGCTTTTTCATCTTTTACATTTTGATAGTTATCCTTAACCATATCCAATACTTGCTGTCCCGTCAGTGAAAAAGCAAAAATTGAAAAAACTAGTATTGATACAACTGCCCAAACTTTCCTCATGACTTTCTACCTCCTTTATTTATTAGTAAGAACGCTGATGATAAGAATAATATTGTAATAATTGCACTCAAAAGTAAAGTTATGCCAGTTAATACTCCAAATTGTCTTAGCATCCTAATACTTGAAAAAAAGAACGTAAAGAAACCAAAAGAAACTGCAAGCGCATTAAATAGTATCCCTCTTCCACTTGTATATATTGTCCTTATAATAGCAGTTTTAGAATCTTTTATCCTCTTACTTTCAATCTTGAATCTTGAAATAAAGTGAATTGCATAATCAACCCCTGCGCCAATCGCAATAGCAGCAATAGATATAGTTGCGGTATTTAACGGTATGTTAAACATTCCCATAAGTGCAAAATTAAAGAACACTGTAAAGATAGAAGGTATAATACCAATTACCCCAACTTTGAAGGATCTCATTTGAAGCAAGAGAAGTAAAAATACAACTAAAAGTGTAAGTAACATCGATTGATATTGATTTTTAAACAACAAATCACTAACATAAAGAGCTATTTCCTGTGCTCCAGTATGGACAGCACTATAGGTAGGTTGATCCGATGGGTTATAAACACTATCTTCTGCAACAATCTTTAAATATTGTTCCGTGTTTTTGTTATATGGAACATTTAATTGTTCTGCAAAATACATTGCTTTCCATTTTTTGACACTTAAATAAAGCTCATTGTATAATGCATAGCCAAAGTCAGGATTATCTTCCATAATTTTCTCAAAATCTTCTTCAGAAAAATCTTTTAAGTTAATTACTCTTCTTAGAACTTCTTCTTTGTCATCAACTGAAAAACCATACATTTCTTCTATATGCCTAATTGAATTTAAAATATCTTCTCTATGCAGTTTCGAAAGAGTTGAAAAACTTACATTTTTAACAGCTTCGTACAACTTCTTTAGATTGTCCTCTTTGACATTTAAAATGTTAGAATAGTATTTAAAATCAACATCATTTGATACTCTAAATCCCTTTGGAATACTATTTAAAACTTTATCTATTTCTTTTAAAAGCCTTCTAGTTTCACTTTCACTCTCAGTCTTAACTGTTACTTGAATAATTCCCCTATTCAAATCTTTATTTACAACTGAATAAATAGTGTCATTACCAAGCAAGAAAAACCAGAGATTTGAAAGTTCATCTTTAGAAAATGGTATTGAATAAAAGCCAGTAAATGCTTCACTCAAATCCAAAATTGTATCCACAATTGAAAAAGTATTAACTACTCCAGGAATTTTATTTAATTTTCTTTCAATTTCATTCATCGCAATTAAAGTTGATGGATCCTTAAAATCTCCCTTTATATCAACAAACAAATAATCACTACCACCAAAATTTTCATCCAAAAATTCCTTATCAACTATTATCCGCTCATTTGGATTTAAGGAATTTACAATATCCATATCAGTTTTGATCCTAAGTAAGAAAGGAATACTTACAATTGCAAGGATAATTAGGATAGATATTGTAAGCTTTGGTTTTAAAATCAATTTGGAATGATTTTTATTTTCAACGTGGAAAACAGGTTTTGGATTTATGTAATACAGTAATGCGGGAACAAAAAAGAGTGCTATAAAGTTACATAACATTACTCCTATACTTGAAAATATTCCCATTATCCAAACCGGTTTTATATCAGCAGTCAAAAGTGAAAGAAATCCAACAGCAGTTGTAAGTCCGCTTAAAATAACTGCAAGACCAACATCTGAAATCGTTGAAATTACTCTTTGAGCTCTTTCTCCTTTTTCTTCATAATATTTATTTACAACATGTATAGAATAGGCTGTACCTATGGAAATAAGTGCAACTGGAATAATTGAATTTGCAACCGTTATGTTAAAACCAAATAATGCAATTAGGCCCATTGTCCAAATTACACTTACAATTACACCTAAAATGGGTAAAATTGCACCTGAAATTTTTCTGAAAGTTACTGAAAGAATAAGTATTACTATAAATATCGAAATTGGGACAAGCCTTAAAATATTTTTTAATGTAATTTCTTTTACCGCTTCGTTGACAGCAGCGACCCCAAAAAAATGTACATCTTTTGGGTATTTATTTTCAATAACTTCTTTTAATCTTGAAAAAGTCTCAGACTCTTTTCCACTCTCAAGAGAAACAAGCATCAAACCAGCTTTTGCATCATCTGAAATAAATTTATCCTTTAAAGTTTTATACTTTAAAAGATAGGTAGGATTAATATCCCTTGTTTTTAATATTTCAGAAACTGTTGAAACTTCTATTCCATAGTCTGTTTCAACAACTAAAGGAATATTCGTAAGAGAAGTTACATGCTCTACACCTTCAAGTTTTGAAATTTCCTGGGTTAGATTATCAATAGCCTTTAAATCATTAAACGAATCAATAGAAAATCCAACCATCAACATCGAATTAATACCAAATTCTCTTGCTAGCGAATCATACTTTCGAACCAAAGGATCATCCTTTGGCGGGTATTTGGTAATATCATCTTGTATTTGTAAATCCTTAATCTCATAGCTAAAAAATACGGTTAATAATACAGTGATCAAAACAACCCAAATAGCATTTTTTTGTACAAATCTTCCAAGTTTTTCCAAAATAACACCTCCTTATTATGCGTTGCATAATATACTTTAAAACATTTTATATTACAAATAAAGTATCAAATTTGTTAATTTTTTATGCAATGCATAATACACAAAAAAGATTTTCTAACAAAAAGAAAAGATCTATTTGTTTATACCTGTATATACAGGTATAAACAAATCTAATTGAACCTCAATGACTTTGACTTTATGTTAAACAAACTTGTAAAATCAAGTTAACAACCACAATAAAGGGGAGGTGTTTTCATGAAAAAATTTTTAAGTGTCATTATTGCAGTTTTAGTCGTAAGTATCTTATTTTCACAAGTAGAAGTAGTATTTTGGCATGGTCTTTCAAGAGATCCTGATAAAAGTAGTATTGACAAAATCATTGCAGAATTTGAAAAAGAAAATCCGGACATTAAAGTTAAAGTTGTACTTGTCCCTGCTGCAGAAACCGATTCAACCAAACTTTTAACAGCTGTAGCAGCCGGTACAGGGCCAGATCTAGTTTATCTAGATAGATTTACTGTCTCACAAAGAGCTGCTAACAATGTTCTTGAACCTATGGAAGATTATTTAAAAATGGCAGGAATAAATATCGAAGAAATGAAAAAGCAATTCTACGATTTTGCCATTGAAGAATGTATTTTCAATGGAAAAATGTGGGCTCTACCATTTGATACAGACGTTAGAATTCTTCTTTATAATAAAAAACTCTTAGAAAAAGCAGGCTATTCAAAGCCACCAAAAACTGTATATGAAATGATAGACGTAGCTGAAAAACTTACCGTTGAGGGAAAACGTGGAAGGTATGAAACTGTAGGCTTTATACCATGGTATGCACAAGGTTGGCCATATACTTGGATATATGCATTTGAAGGTAAAGTATTTGACAAAAAAACGGGAAAATTCGTATTCGCAACTGATCCAGGCGTTATTGAAGCATATAAATGGCAAAAAGAATGGGCAGATAGATTTGGCTATGAAGCATTAAATGCTTTCGGCTCACTGCAAATAGGGGATTTAAATCCATTTACGGCAGGAAAACTTGCAATGATCGTCGATGGAAATTGGACTATATCTGGGCTAAGAATGTTTGCTCCTAAAGATTTTAAATATGAAATCACTGGTATTCCAACAAAAAGTGGTCAACCAGTTACCTGGGCCGGTGGTTGGAGCCTTGCAATTCCAAAAGGTGCTAAAAATAAAGAAGCCGCTGCAAAACTTGCATATTTTATTGCTACAAAAGGTCAAGTAATTTACTCAGTTGATACGTTGCACCTTCCAACATATAAACCTGCAGTAGATGATTTTCTAAAGAAAGATCCTTCGCAAAAGGTTTTTGTAGATTTACTGGATCACGCAAAAACAAGACCACCACTTCCAGTCGGCGCACTTTTGTGGGACAAATTAGTTGAAGCAAGAGATTTTGTTTTAACAGGTCAAAAATCAGTTGAGCAAGCTCTATTAGACGCTCAAAAAGAAGTACAAGAAGAATACGACAGAATAATGCAAAGAGTAGGTGGTAAATAATGAAAAAAATAATTATTATATTATTCTCAATTCTTTCTATAGCTATTTTTGCACAAATTCCTGAAAGTTCATACTGGTATCCAAATGATATTTTAGATTGGTCCCCACAAACAGACTCACAAGCAATTTATAACGTTTCACATGTTCCACTCGCAAGAAGAGTTATAGGATCACCTATTACCGATAGTGCAAGCAAAGACATAAAAATAATGACTTTATCAATAATGAATCCATCAACCAGTGGAATGCCTTCTCAAGGAAGTAACAATTCTTTTAAAGCATACCCTTTCACTTTCTGGCAATATGTAGATTATTTAGTTGCTTGGGCTGGTTCAGCCGGTGAAGGAATTATTGTACCACCAAGTGCAGATGTAATAGATGCCGCCCATAAAAATGGTGTATACGTGCTTGGAACAATCTTTTTCCCTCCTAATGTATATGGAGGAAGAAGAAATTGGGTAGATCAATTACTAAGAAAGGAAAATGGAAAATTTGTCATAGCAGACAAATTAATTGAAATAACAAAATACTATGGTTTTGATGGCTGGTTTATAAACCAAGAAACAAACGGCTGTAAAGATTCGCATGTAAAAGATATGATAGATTTTCTAAATTACATAAAAGAAAAGGCTCCATGGATGAAATTAGTCTGGTACGATTCAATGTCAAATACTGGTGCTATAGAGTGGCAAGGTGAATTAAACGAGAAAAACGTTGTCTTTCTAAAAAACAATGATAAGTATATTTCCGACGCAATATTTATAGACTTTAGATGGCAATCACTTAAAAGACCAGAGACTATTGAAAACACAATAAATACTATGAAAAAATACAATATATCTAAAGACAGAGTATTTGTAGGATTTGATCTTCAAGCAAATGGATACTATACGTACTCAAACTGGCCAAAAATTATAGATGAAAATGGAAAATTAAAAGTATCATTAGGTTTTTATTGCCCCAGTTGGGCTTATTATTCCTCAAAAGAAATTAAAGAATTCTGGGATAAAGAAGAAACCCTTTGGATAGCAGACCATCCTGTGCTAAACTACCACTCAAAAGAAGATTTTTTCAAAATCGAATGGAATAAGGATTATGAACAATACAAGTGGCAATCTCCTGCAAAATTCGTTGTAGAAAAATCCCCTGTTACATCCCTTCCGTTTATAACATTCTTTAATGCAGGACATGGATACAAGTTCTTTATAGACGGAAAAGTCGCAAAAGATTCTGAATGGAATAATAGAAGCATGATGGATGTATTCCCAACATATAGATGGAAAATAGATGGAAATGATGTAAATATATCAGTTGACTATTCAGATGCATACTATGGTGGTTCATCACTAAAATTTGAAGGAAAACTCAAAAAAGACCAAGAGACAAATGTAACTTTATATATCACAGATTTAAAAATCAACGATAACACAACTTTAGAAAGTGTAATAAAGGGCACTGGAAATATAAAGGTATCCTTAGTTTTAAATTACAGCGACAACACTTCAAAAGAATTTCCTTTAAAATTCTTTAATGATTGGGTTAATACAATCTACAACTTAGAAAACAACAAAACCATTACATCAATTTCTCTCAAAATAGTGGCAATAGAAGATACAAGTTACAGCTTTAACTTAGGTATGATAGGACTTATACCTGTCAAAAATTATGATACACACGTAGGAGATGTAAAAATTGACAATATAGAATTCAAAGAAGGTCTCTATGCTCAAATTAATCTTCACTGTGAAAATTCAAAAGCTAAATACTATGAAATATACAGAATTCTTCAAAATGGTGAAAGAAGACTTGTATGGGTATCCTACAATCCTTACACATATATCACTCAGATCAAAAGAGATGGGAAAGAAAAATTTACCACACTGGAAGTTGTTGGAGTTTCAGAAGGATTTACAAAAAGTACTCCTAAAAAAGTTACATTTCAATGGCCTCCATATCCAAAGCCAAAGGCGAACTTTGAAGTAAGCAACACTATTATATTCCCAGAAAGTACTGTTACATTCAAAAATCTCTCTTCTGAAGTTACAGAAAAGGTCCTATGGATTCTTCCTGGAGCAACTCCAAACGTGTCTAGAGAATGGAATCCTACAGTAACTTATAAAGAAGAAGGAATATATCCTGCCATATTGGTCGCAATAAACAGCGAGGGGGAAGATGTAAAAATATTCAATCCACTAATTGTGGTTACAAAAAAAGCAAAAGAAATTAAAAATCTTGCTTTAAATAAAAAGACTTACGCAAGCTCTAATGTACCAGCAGAAAAACCTTCTATGGCTGTCGATGGAACAGTTGAAAACAATAGTAAATGGTGTGCAGTTGGAGATCTTCCACATTGGATAGTAATTGACTTTGAAAAAGAAGTAATAATTAGCAGTGTCACCATAAAACACGCTGAAGCAGGACATGAATCTGCTGACTGGAATACTAAAGATTTTAGACTCCAAGTAAGTAACGATGGAATAAACTGGAAAGATGTTGCAATAGTAAGAAATAATACAAAAGGAGTAAGCACACATTCATTTGCACCTGTAAAAGCAAGATTCTTTAGGTTATTTATTGAAACTCCTACACAAGTCGGAGATAAAGCTGCAAGAATCTATGAAATTGAAGTATATGGACTTGAATCATTCTAATCTATTTATCGCCCCATGTGCTCTAGCACGTGGGGCATTCACAGGAGGGATTTAGATTGAAAAAGAAAGAGCTAAGAGAAATTGGCAAAGGCCTTATATTTATTTCCCCTTGGTTAATTGGTTTTATAGTCTTTACATTAATTCCATTTATAGCTTCTTTTTACTATTCTTTTACCGAATTTAGTATTACAACGGATGTAAAATGGGTTGGAACAGAAAATTACAAAAGAATATTCAACGATCCTTTATTTTGGAAAAGCCTTAAAAACACACTTGTTTTTGCAATAGGACTTGTTCCACTTGGTCTTGTTGTGGCACTTTCAACAGCATTTCTTATGAACAAACCATTGAAAGAAGTTTCATTTTATAGAGCAGCAATTTATATGCCATCAATTGTCCCAGCATTTGCGTTTTCTGCAGTTGTAACATGGTTTTTCCATCCATACCTTGGACTCGTAAACAGCATTTTAGAACTTTTTGGAATTAACGGCCCGTTGTGGCTAAGTAGTGAAAAATGGGTAAAACCTACAATAATAATTGCGGCACAATGGGGTGTTGGAAGCGCAATGCTTATATTCTCAGCAGCATTAAAAGATATACCAAAAGAACTTTATGAATCTGCAAAAATAGATGGTGCAAAGAGTTTTACTATGTTCAGAAAAATAACCTTGCCATTAATAACGCCAACTATTCTTTACTATCTTATTACTTCAACTATAGGAGCTCTTCAAATATTTGATCTTCCAATGTTGTTGACAAATGGCGGACCTGCTAACGCTAGCATGTCACTTTCCATGTATATTTATAAACACGCATTTACATATACAAATATGGGGTATGCTTCTGCGCTTTCCTGGATATTATTTTTCTTGACATTTGTTTTGACAATAATATACTTTATCACTTCAAAAAAATGGGTTTATTATTTTGGAAATTAAGGGGTGAATGCAATGAAAAATACATATATAGTAAGAAGAATAATTCTTATCTTAATAACATTCATTTATTTACTCCCATTTTTCTGGATGGTTGGAACATCCTTAAAACCAGATAGTGAATTATTAACTTTTCCACCAAAAATATTTCCTGAAAATCCAGATTGGTCAAATTATGCAAAAGCTCTAGAAAAATTCCCTTTTTTTACATACCTTAAAAATAGTATAATAATAACCATAGGAAACTTAATTGGAGTTATTTTATCTGCTCCATTTGTTGCATATGGTTTTTCAAAAATAAAGTGGCGCGGAAGAGAATTTTTATTTGCTACAATGATGGCAAGTATAATGCTACCTGGAGCAGTTACAATGATACCTGTATTTTTAATATACAAAAAACTTGGCTGGTTAAACACATTCCTTCCACTTATAGTTCCAGCATTTTTGGGTGGAGGTGCTATGAATGTTTTTTTAATCAGACAATTTTTCAATACTATTCCAAACGAAATTCTTGAAGCTGCTAGAATCGATGGAGCAAGTGATTTTAAAATCTTCTTCAAAATTATGCTACCTCTTTCAAAACCAGTTCTTGCACTTATATCACTTTTTACATTCACAGGAAGTTGGAATAATTATATGGGGCCATTAATTTATATAACCAGTGAAAGTAAATACCCACTTGCACTTGGAATGCCTATGTTTATGAGTCGATATGGAACGTATTGGAATCAGGCAATGGCAGCCGCAACACTTACGCTCATTCCTACTATTATTTTCTTCTTTGTAGCACAAAAATACTTAATCGAAGGAATTAAGCTTTCCGGATTAAAGTAAGGAGGAGATCAAAGATGATTCCCTGGGAAGATAGACCAAAAGATTGTAGTGATGTTATATGGAGATATTCAAATAACCCTGTAATTCAAAGAAACCAAGCTAGAAATTCAAATAGTATATTCAACAGTGCAGTTGTAAATTTCAAAGAAGGTTTTGCAGGAGTTTTTAGAGTTGATGATACAGAAAGAAATATGAATTTAAGACGTGGTTTTAGCAAAGATGGAATAAATTGGAAAATTGATGATAATACTATAGATTTTATTCGAGAAAATGAAGAGATAGAAAGTGAATACAAATATGATCCAAGGGTAGTATATATAGAAGATAGATACTGGATTACTTGGTGCAATGGCTATCATGGTCCAACTATAGGTGTTGGATTTACTTTTGATTTTAAAAAATTTTACCAAATAGAAAATGCATTTTTACCATACAATAGAAATGGTGTGCTTTTTCCAAGAAAAATAAATGGAAAATACGCAATGCTTAGTAGACCGTCAGATAAAGGACATACACCTTTTGGTGATATTTTTTACAGTGAAAGTCCTGATATGATTCACTGGGGAAATCATAGATTTGTAATGGGGTCAGGATACAGTCCATGGCAATCACTTAAAATCGGAGCAGGACCTAGCCCCATAGAAACAAAGGAAGGATGGCTTTTATTTTACCATGGAGTACTTTTATCATGCAACGGTTATGTCTACAGTTTTGGAGCAGCTTTATTAGACCTTGACAAACCATGGAAAGTAATAAAGAGATCAAAAAAATATCTTTTATCACCACAAATGATATATGAACAGATCGGTGATGTTCAAAATGTAGTTTTTCCAGTTTCTGCACTGGTCGAAGACAATAAAGTTGCAATATATTATGGAGCAGCTGATACAGTTACTGCACTTTGCTTTGGCTATATAAATGAAATAATTGATTGGCTTAAATATGAAAATTAATAGGAGGAACGAATATGATCCCACTTTATCTGAAAATTGCAAATTATCTTGAAACTAAAATCTTAAAAGGAGAATATTTACCTGGAGATAAGATCCCATCAGAAAATATACTTTCAGAGCAATTTAATACAACCAGAACAACTGTAAGAAAGGCATTAGCAGAACTTGAAAAAAAAGGGATCATTACCAGAGTATTTGGCCTTGGCACATTTGTTACAGAAATAAATATAGTTTCAAAGAAAAAAATAGGGATTATAGTTCAAAACACAAAGATCGTTTATGGAATAATAAAATTCTGCTCTAAAATTGGAAGCAAATGTTTTGTTGTCGAAAGAGTAGAGAATCTTGAAGCTGAAAAACAGGCAATAAAACAACTTTTATCTATGGGTGTTGATGGAATAATTATGGAGCCAACTGTAAATAGCATAGCAAACGACATTTTAAAATCACTACTCCAAAATAATTTTCCAGTTGTATTTGTTGATAGATCTATCGATATAGGTTTTCCAGTTCCTACCGTAATTAACAACAACTACAGTGGAGGAAAAATGCTTGGTGAACACATGAGAAAAGTTCATAAAATAAAAAGTGCAATTTATGTAACCAGTGAAGATATGACAATTTCAAGCGTATATGAAAGATACAATGGTATAAAAGACGGGCTCAAATTTTCTCCAGAAATAATCAAAGTCCCAAAAATAGACGGAGATTATTCACAAATAATTAAATTTGCTAAAAAGGTAGATGCAATATTCTTCTGCAATGATATGATGGCTGTTAGGGGAATAACCACACTTTTACAAAATAACATCAAAATTCCAAATGATATTAAAGTTTTAGGATACGACAATGATTATGTTTCAAAAATCGTGAATCCAAAACTTACAACCGTAAATCAGGATTTATCTCTTATTGGAGAAACTGCTGCTTCATTAATGGTAAGTCTCATAAAGAACGAGAAGGTAGAACTTGAAAATAAAATTGAATCAAAACTCATAATCAGAAAATCTTGCGGATGCAAAGAAGAGGAGGAGAAAAATGTACAGAGGAAAAGACAAAGAAATTAGTCACTTAAAAAGAGCTCTTTCTGAAATATATCCATATTGCATTCTAAAACGTGAAGAATACAAAGGTTGGAAACATGATGGAAAAGAAATTTCTATACCATATGAATGGTCTCTCCAAAAAATTACATTCGAAAATGAATTTAAAATTGACAGTAAAAATACATACTTAAGAGCATGGTTTGGTGGTGAAACACTTATATTTATTGATGAACAACCAGTAGGAGAAATAAATCCATTTCATAAGGAATTTGATTTATCACCATATTGTGATGGAAATGTTCATTCAATAAAGGTTGAAACTGTTCCAAGAGGATTATTTGGAACAAAAGAAAATCCAGTTTTCAACGAATCCTTCTTAATTTACTACGACATTGAATTAAAAAAGGCCCTAAACTTTGTGTATAACGTAATTCAGGTTGCAGAAGAAACCTCGGACCAATATTTAGCACAAGCTTTAATTAATATTACCGATGAGTTTCTCTCATCGATTTATGTTCCAAGAAATACTAAAGAATATCTAAACAATGTTCTAGACAATCCGGCAATTATACAAGAAATTAAGAGTGTATGGAATCCACCCAAACTTGAATACACCAATTCCAGAAATAACAGTGACATTAAAAAGAGCGTTCTAGAAAAATTTAATAACTTTAAGGAAAAGGTTAAAAATATTCCATTTCCAAAGTATGGAAAAGTTTTTGTAGTTGGACATGCCCACATAGATTATGCATGGCTCTGGCCTACAAACGAAACAAAAAGAAAAATAGCAAGAACTTTTTCAAATGCGGTAACTCTTTCTAAAAAATACAAAGAGTTTATCTACACACAATCTTCTGCAAAAATGTACAAAGATATAAAGGAAAATTATCCTGAGTTGTTTGAAGAAATAAAAAAATTAGTTTCCGAAAATAGATGGGAGCCTGTTGGAGGAATGTGGGTTGAATCTGATTGTAATGTTCCTTCCGCTGAATCATTAATTAGGCAATTTTACTATGGCCAAAAATTTTTTGAAAAAGAATTTGGAAAAAAATCTAAAACTTGCTGGCTCCCCGATGTTTTTGGTTTTTCATGGATTTTACCACAAATATTAAAAGAAGCTAACATAGACTACTTTGTCACAACCAAACTTTACTGGAACGAATCAAACGAATTTCCATACGATTTATGTAAATGGCGCGGTATAGATGGCAGTGAAGTCATTTATTACAGCTACAAAAACATGGAAGAAGGCTATAACGGAAAAATTTCAGCTAAATCTTTAATTAACACATTTGAAAATTTTAGGCATAAGGATATAACATCTTCAATTCTTCTGTCCTTTGGATACGGTGATGGCGGAGGCGGTCCAACAGAAGAAATGTGTGAAAACTACTACGCTTTAAAGGAAATCCCAGGAATACCACAAGTTGAATACAGTACTGTAGATGACTTTACCAAAAATCTTCCAAAAGAAAATATTCCTGTCTGGGATGGAGAGTTGTATCTTGAGCTTCATAGGGGAACACTCACCTCACAATCTAGAACAAAAATATTACACAAAAAATGCGAAGATAAACTAAGAGAAATTGAAATATTAAACGCACTCTATGGAAAAAATTATCAAGAAGAAATTGATGAGCTCTGGGATATAGTTTTATACAATGAATTTCATGATATTTTGCCTGGTTCCTCAATTCACGAAGTATATCAAGACGCAGAAAGAGATCTCAATAAAGTTTTAGAAAAAGCAGAAACTATTAAAAGACAAATTCTAACAAAAACTAGTAAAAACAAACTCGTAATATTTAATCCTTCTTCATTCAAACAAAAAATATACTTTGAATCTAATAAATTATTAAATCTTGAATTAGATGGAAAATCACTAAAAGTTCAAAAAACGTACGATGGAAAGTATCTTTATTATATAGATAAATACATTAACCCCCTTGAAACTATACAGTTAAATATCAAAGATAAAATACCAGAATTTGAAGACAAACCATTTGAAAATAAATTAATAGAACTTATCATATTTGAAGATGGAAGCATAAATATATTCGACAAAAAAACTAATAAATATCTCTTCAAAAATAGTGGAAATATTTTAATGCTTTACAAAGACATTCCATATTACTGGGAAAACTGGGATATCGATGCAAATTATGCAAAAAGTGGAAGAAAACTCAACGCAAATAAAATCGAAGTAGTAGAGGAAGGACCAATAAGGAAAGTGATTAAAGTTGAATATAAAGTAGAAAATTCAAAAATTGTTCAATATTACATTCTTCAAAGAGATTCAAATTTGGTTGAAGTAAAAACAGAAATTGACTGGCATCTTAGAAGAAGCTTGCTAAAAGCTTTATTTCCAACTAATGTATTAAGTAGATACGCAAAATTTGATCTTGACGCCGGATACATTGAAAGGCCAACTTACAAAAATACTAATTTTGAAAAAGCCCGCTTTGAAGTTCTAGGACATAGGTGGGTAAATATTTCTCAACCTGACTTTGGAGTGTCTATAATTAACAATGGAAAATACGGTCACAGCGTTGACAACAACGTAATTGGGCTTTCACTAATAAAAGCTGGAACATATCCTGATTTTTTTGCAGATGAAGGCTTCCACGAATTTTCATATGCAATTGTTGAAAGCTCAAGTGTTAAAGATACTATACAAATCGCTGATAACTTTAATAAAAGAATATCTGCACTGGAAAAATTCGATACTAAGGGCTTTTCAGTAAGAATTTCTCCTGATAACTTTAAAATACTAGCACTAAAAAAGTTAGCGCAAAATACTATAGTGCTTAGACTTGCTGAAGTTGTTGGGACAAGCGGAACATTAGAAATCGAGATTGAAAACTTAAAAAAAGCATATTTTTCAAATATACTAGAGGAAGTTAAAGAAGAAATAAGTGTGAAAAATAATAAAATAATTTTAGAATACGAGCCATTTAAAATATACACATTCATATGCAAGCTTTAGAAAAATCCCCTTCCTTTAAATAAGGAAGGGGATTATATTTTTATTATATTATTTTTTTAACCGCTGTGTAGCCTACCTTTCCGTAATTCTCTTCAAGCCTTTTTGCTTAAAAAAATATTATATATTTAATAAAAAAGATATAAATATGTTACTTAATATTTTCTGATATGTAGTATTAAATTAAAATCTAATTGTTAGAATGAAAATGCCCCTTTTTCCTACAAAATCCCACCACAAAGAAAGGAGGAATCCTCATGCAAGTAAACTACATCACAAAAATCGAAAAAGTTCCACAACTTTCCGAGGAAGAAAAAAACAAGTTAAAAAAAGTGACGGAAAAGTACAAGTTTAGAGCTAATGATTATTATTTAAAATTGATTAATTGGGATGATCCAAATGATCCCATAAGAAATTTAATAATCCCACAAATCGGTGAGTTAGAAGAATGGGGAAGACTCGATGCCTCAAATGAAAAATCCTATACAATTTCTAAAGGCTTACAACACAAATACAGAGACACCGCACTTTTATTAGTCAACGATGTTTGCGGTGGATTTTGTAGATTTTGTTTTAGAAAGCGCCTCTTTATCAATGTAGGAGAAGAAGTAGTTAGAGATGTTTCTGAAGATCTAGAATATATAAAAAAACACAAAGAGATAACAAACGTGTTATTAACCGGTGGCGATCCACTATTACTTGCTACAAAAAAACTTGAAAAAATAATAAGTCAGATCAGAGAAATTGATCATGTTCAAATAATAAGGATTGGAAGTAAAATGGTCGCATTTAATCCATATAGAATCACCGAAGATCCTGAATTAATAGAATTAATCAAAAAATATTCAACTGATGAAAAGAAAATATACATCATGACACAATTTAACCATCCAAGAGAAATAACTAAAGAAGCTATTAAAGCTGTAAATATGCTTCAAAAAGCGGGGGCAATTCTTGCAAATCAAACACCTTTGATAAAAGGTGTTAACGCAGACTGGAAAACGCTTATGGAACTATTCAAAAAACTTTCATTCATAGGTGTTCCTCCATACTATGTATTTCAAGGAAGGCCAGTTGCAGGAAATAAACCTTTTGCAGTTCCAGTAGAAGAAGCCTATCAAATATTCTTAAAAGCAATCATGAATGTATCAGGACTTGCAAAAAGAGCAAGATTTGCAATGTCACATGAGACAGGAAAAATAGAGGTTTCTGCTCTTACAAAGGAACATGTTATATTTAGATATCAACGTGCACATGATCCAAAAAACGCTGGAAAAATAATGGTATACAAAAGAAATCCAAACGCATACTGGTTCGATGATTATACCGAACTTGTTGAAGAGTATGTTGTAGAAAATCCAATCCTTTAAAAATAAGCCATGGACATCCATGGCTTATTTTCTTCCTTAAACTTTTTTCCGACCTTCATTTTAATTTTTTCCCCCTTTAAGATATAATTTAATTGGCCAAACTATTATTTAGGGAGTGAAGATAATTGGAATTTGCACTCAGCATAGACTGTGGAACCCAAAGCCTTAGGGCTTTACTTTTTGATGAATTTGGAAATTTGCACGATATGGTAAAGATCCCATACACCCCATACTATTCACCAAATCCAGAATGGGCAGAACAAGATGCAAATATCTACTGGCAGTCTTTATGTAAAGCTGTTAATACTTTAAAAGAAAGAAACAAAGAAAAATTCAAAAAAATTATTGGTGTCAGTATAACTACACAAAGGGATACAGCGGTCTTGGTAGACGAAAATGGTGTTCCATTAAGACCTGCTATAATCTGGCTTGATCAAAGAAAATCTTCGTACAAAAATCCACTTAATTTTTTCGAAAATATTGCCTTTTCAATAATTAAAATGAAAGAAACTGCAATAAGAATATATAGAAAATCAAGACCAAATTGGATCAAAGAAAACGAACCCGAGATCTGGGACAAGACTCACAAATTCCTTCTTCTATCAGGTTATCTATTATTCAAACTCACAGGTAAATTCATAGATTCAACCGCCTCTCAAATTGGACATATCCCATTTGATTATAAACACCAAAGGTGGCCAAAAAACAAAAATAGTTGGAGATGGAGAGTATTTGGAGTTGAAAGAGAAAAACTTCCAGAGCTTGTTCCACCTTGCACAATTGTTGGAAAAATTTCAAAAGAAGTTGCAAGCCAAACGGGAATTCCTGAAGGTACACCTATTATAACTTCTGGATCAGACAAGGGATGTGAAACTATTGGTTCTGGATGTACATCTTCAGATTGCGCAAGTTTAAGTTTTGGGACAACTGCTACCATTCAGACTACTTCAAAAAAATATTTTGAACCTATTCCTTTCATACCACCATATCCAGCGGTTATTCCAAATGCATATAATCCAGAAATTGAAATATTTAGAGGCTATTGGCTTGTAAAATGGTTTATAAAAGAATTTGGAGAAAAAGAACTTGAATTATCAGAAAAATTAAACGTTGCTCCAGAGATAATATTAAATGGATTTCTTGATAACATACCCGCTGGATCTGAAGGGTTAATCTTGCATCCTATGTGGACACCAGGCCTTGATATGCCAAATGCAAGGGGAGCTATAATCGGATTTTCCGATTATCATACAAAAGGTCATGTTTACAGAGCAATTATAGAAGGTATAAATTTTGCATTAAAAGACGGAATGGAAAGAATAGAAAAAAGAGGAAAAATAAAAATAAAAAAGCTCACAGTCTCTGGAGGCGGCTCACAAAGTGAAAAAATATGTCAAATTACAGCAAATATGTTTAACCTCCCAGTTTATAAACCAAAAACTCATGAAACTTCGGGTCTTGGTGCTGCATTATGCGTCTTTGGTGCACATTCTACAATAGATGAAGCAATAAATAACATGATTCACTACAGTAAAGTTTTTTACCCAGACAAAGAAGAAGCTGAAATCTACAATGAATTATACAAAAAAGCATACAAAAAAATTTATTCTTCACTACGTAATATTTATTCCAACATCAAAAAATTAACAGATAACAACGATTAAAAAACTAGCGCCCAAAGGGGCGCTAGTTAAAATTAGTGAGATGAAAGAAATTTAACTATATTAACCGCAAGTTTTGCATCATCACCATAGCTCCAACCGTCGTGTAATATATCATTTTTATCCCCGGTTCCATCATCAAACGGAGAGCTATCTCCTATAGCAACAACAAAACCTTTTCCGTAACTACTTAAAACTAAATAAGGCTTTTTATTTATATCGGAAATTAAAATTTTTACATCATCTCTTAAAACCTGGATAGTACTTCCTGCCCAAACCCCAACATTATTTATTCCTTTTGTTATTTCGTGTTCATACACGTATTCTAATGGTTCTTCTTCTATACTATCCCCAGTAAATTTAAAACCAAAATTTTCTACAAATTCATTAAATATTCTTGGAGAATCCCAACCGTTCCCATTTCTATCTGAACCACCATGATCAGCTATTAAAAATAGACCACCACCATTTTCGACAAACTTTAATATTGCATCTATTTCCTCCGCTTTAAAAGGTCTGTTAGGCTCAGGGATAATAAATACTTTATAAAGGCTTAAAAGCTCATATGTAAGATTCTCTTTTGTACTTTCAACGTACATACCAAGCTCATTCTTAAGTGCTTCTGCAAAATCAGAATATGCTCCATATATTACCCAATCTGCATTTCCTGCCTGCTGTCCGTGTCCTTCATCAAATAAAACTCTTTTAGCAAATACATCTTTTTCAGGATTAATAGAAGCAATTACTGATCCCATCTGGTTTTCATTCATATCTTTTACAAACCTTATCATTATCTTAACTGTTGAATCTATTTTTTTATCAAGTTCAAGTATAACTACTCTATTATCAAAGTACATCGTGTGCCTTTTTATACTTCTTCCTGCAATTCTTATAGTCTTATTATCTAAAACGCTTTTTTCAGAAACTGGTTCATTAAAAACAATATATACCTTATCATCCTTTAAAAATACTGATTTTACTTCAGGCGGAAAGACATCTCCAGCTTCAATATCGTCCATACTTCTTGGCCAAAGTTCAAAAAATGATTGATATCTTCCAAGGACTCCCTTTACTTTAAGATGCATTCCAACTCTAAAATATGATGTAAGTATACCGGTATTTTCACGAATAAATACCATACCATTTCCACTTCCATCATCAATATATACCTTTCTTGGATCTGATTGCTCTATTTTTACTACATCACCCTCTACTTCTACAAACAATCCTTGATATTCTTCATTATTAATATCCTTTGTTGATATTTTCCTTGGTTGAGGTAAAGTATTGTTTTTAGATAAGACCTTTATGTAATACTTTTCTTTGTCAGCATCAATTACAAGTTCTCTATTTAATCTATGTGTCCACATGTATCCACTAATTTCAACTAAATCCCCTCTGTCTATACCTTCAAAATGACCTCCACGAAGGTAAACATTAATTCCTCCACTTTCATCCTGGATAAAGATAATGTTTACATCAAAAGGACCTGGTTCAACGGTAACAATTCCTCTGACAATTACATCTTTTCCATCGCTAAGAGCCTTTGCATCTGAAATACTAATAACTGATGAAAATAAAAATAATGGAACAAGTATCAAAAGCATAAAATAAAATTTTTTCATACCTTTCCCTCCCGTATTTTAATTTATCATATTATTGTATCATATGTTATAATTTCAATGAAAGGGGGTTTTAGTTTGATAAAAGATATATTCTTTGACCAGGTAAAGCCTGCGTATGGTTGCACCGAACCCATAGCTGTGGCATTATCTACAGCTACTGCAAAGAAATATTTGAATGAAACTTTAGAAGATTTAAAAGAAATAAATATAACTCTTGATAAAAATACATATAAAAACGGACTTGTTGTAAATATTCCAGGCACAAATATATTTGGCCTTGAAATTGCTGCTGCTCTGGGATACTTATGTGGAATTCCAGAAAAAGGACTTGAAGTCTTAAAAGATGTAAATTCTCAATGCTTGAGTAAAGCCACGAACCTTAAAAATAAAATTAAAATAGAAATTAATGATATGCCATATCTTTATGTAGAAACAATAGCTGTATCAAAAGATAATCACACCGTTAAAATTTTAATTGAAGGGAAACATGACAACATTGCAAAAATAACCATTGATTCTAATACAATCCTTGACAAACCCTTTAATCCATCAAAAACCACATTAGAAAACATAAAAAAATACTCAATCGATGAAATTATCGATTATGTAGAAAATCCGGACAAAGAAGTTTTAGATTATGTTGAAAAAGCAATTGAAATGAACATAGATATTGCAAAATATGGGATGCAAATGAAAGGAAATTTTTCAAATGCTGCAATAAACGAATATGTAAAATACGTAAGTGCAGGTGTTGACGCAAGAATGAGTGGAGTTTTAAAACCAGTAATGACTGTTGCTGGAAGCGGAAACCAAGGGCTTTCATGCATACTACCAATAGCAACAAAAAGAGAAGAATATGATAAAGAAAAAATCTTAAAAGCAACATTACTAAGTATATTAGTTACAATATACATAAAAGCATATACTGGTCTTTTAACCCCTATTTGCGGGGCAGGAAGTATTTCTGCCACGGGATCTGCAGCAGGGCTCACATATCTAAAGGGTGGTAATAGACAGCAGATCAAAAATGCAATTAACGACACAATTGGAACATTGTTTGGGTTAACTTGCGATGGGGCAAAAAGAGGGTGCGCTCTAAAGGCCGTCACAGGAACACTTACCGCTATTCAAGTAAGTGAGCTTGCAATAAATAACATTGATGTTCCCTGTGGAAATGGTATAGTTGCAAAAGATGTTGAAGAAACAATAAGACGCGTTGGAAAACTTACCAATTCTGTAAAGCAATTTGATAAAGATGTATTAGACTACATAGGAAAATGTTAGTGGAGGTGTAAAAGTTGAGGTGTCAGCACTGCAAAAAACAAGCGATATTAAAATCTCCAAGGCTATGCGAAGATCATTTTGTAGAATACTTTGAAAGAAAAATTGGTAAATTCTTAGAAAAGTATAAGATAAAAAACAAAAAATTATTGGTAGCCATATCCGGTGGTAAAGATTCAGTTGTTGTAAGCTATGTTCTCTCAAAACTAAAAGAAAAATTCAACCTTCAAATTGAGTATTTCTTTATAAGGCTTGGAATACCAACATTTACAGAAAAATCCGAAGAAATAGCTACAAGGGTAACAGAAAGTATAAATTATCCCCTAACAATATATGATTTGAAAAAAGAAGAAGGCTTTACTATCATGGATGTAAAATATAAACCATGTTCATATTGTGGAATGATTAGAAGATACATTCTTAATAAATATGCGTTTGAAAACGACTTTGATTACGTTGTTCTTGGCCACAACTTAGATGATGAAGTTTTCTTTATTTTCAATAATATGTTCAACAAAAATATCACACAGCTGCAAAGAACAGGTCCACTTACTCAAACTATAAAGGAGAAAAAGCTTGTTGGTAGAATAAAGCCACTATATTTCCTTACAGAAGAAGAAATTCTACTTTATGCTAAATTAAAAAATCTTCCACATATAGGTTGTGCTTGTCCAAATTCTCTAGAAAGCACCCAGAAAAAATTTAAAAAAGATATAAAATTTTCAAGGGATCAAAAATTAAACATCGTTTATTCGATACTTGAAATGAAAAAGTATTTGCCAGAAGAAAAAGTAGAACTTAAATTCTGTGAAAAATGTGGATATCCAACTACTTCTGATACATGTAAATTCTGTAGAACTAAAGAAAAAATTCTAAGCACGCTTTAAAAAGGAGGTCTATACCTTGCAAAATAAGACTTTCATGTATATCCTTATACTTGTTGTAATTGTATTTTTAATATTTGATCTATTTACAGTATTTAACAGACGTCCAAAGTTTGATATAACATTTTACAAAACTGTTGTTGAAACGGATTACTCTGACACCGCTACAATTACAACAATTGCTGGCCTTTCATTTAAAGACGAAAAATCAATGTATGAATATAAAGAGAGTTACACAAATGCATCATCAAAAACTTTCTTAAATTACTTTGAACAAATTTCAAAGGAAATTGGTAAAACAATTACTGTAGTTAGTTATGAAAATTCTGCAAAAGAACGTGCAGGAATTCTTGAGATAGAAGAAATTGCAGTATTAAAAAATCTTGTAGATGTTTCAAACAATACTTATACTCTAAACATGGGAAATATCCAAATAAATCCAAATCCCAATTCTCTTTTTATTGTTTACATACCAAAAGATGGTATTTTAGTTTCTTCAAATCCAACGCCAACTAGCTTTGAAAACAATAAATTAAGTTGGGATGGAGAAAGCCTCAAAAACTTTCCAACGGTTATCTATAGGAGGAAATGATGGGAATTATAGAATGGTTGGTATTAATTAGCACAATTTCAACTTTATCTTTTTCATGGGCAGTTTACTTAATAAATTTACATAACAGCAAAAATCTTCCTGAGAAAATCAAGGAAGATGAAGAACGTTTAATTCAACTTATGGGAAGAGTAAGAATCTTTGTCGATTCCAAAATAGAGATTTTAGAAGAAAAAATGAAAGAATTAAACGATTTAATATCTCAAGTAAATGACCTTTATTCAAAATTAGTTCTGGAAGTATCTGAATATCAAAAAAACATTAAAACTAATTCTAAAACATCATATGAAGAAAAAAAGGAAGTTGAGGCAAATTCAGAAAATTTTGAAAAAAATCTAGAAGGAACAATAGAAAAAAGAGAAACCAAAAAAACCGAATTGACAAGAGAAGAACAAATTATAGAGCTATACAATCAAGGAATTGAAGAAGCTGAAATTGCAAAGAAATTTGGAATGGGTATAGGAGAAGTACGACTTATTATAGACCTATTCCATAGAACAAAAAGTAAGTAATTGACTAAAAAAACCACAGTTAATAATATTAAATACAATCATAAGATTATTGAGATTTTCTTGGTTAAAAGATTATTTATATTTATAAGGTAGTATTTTGAGAAAAATATCACTTAACTAAGCTTTAATTGAGTTAAAAAGAGGTGTTTAATTTGAATTACCTCGATTTATTTAAACCCTTTGTATACAAAGGCGAATTTATTACTCTTCCTTACAGATTATTCTCACCAAAAATAGAAAATAATAAAAGATATCCTTTAATTGTATTTCTTCATGGAGCAGGAGAACGTGGAAATGATAATATAAAACAAATTACAGCAAATAAAGGTGCAACTGTTTGGGCATCTTTTGATGTTCAATCAGAAAATCCATGTTTTATTTTGGCTCCTCAATGTCCAGAAAATAGCTGGTGGGGTAGCTATAAAAAAGATGACTTTGTTTTTGAAGCTAATACTCTTTTATACACTGTTATGCTATTGATTAATAAAATCTCAAAAGAAAATCCAATAGACGAAAATAGAATTTACATCACCGGTCTTTCAATGGGAGGCTTTGGTACTTTAATCCTATTATCAGACTTTCCAGAAAAATTTGCTGCAGGTGTAGTTGTTTGTGGCGGCGGTGATCTTGACAAGGTGTCAAGATATAAAGATGTACCAATTTGGCTTTTTCATGCGGAAGATGATCCAGTAGTTTCCGTAGATTTTTCAAGAAAGCTTTTTGAAAAAAGCAAAAGTATAAGTGGGAATATTAAATACACTGAATATCCAAAAGGACTACTATCTTCACAAAAGATTCATCCTCACGCAGCTTGGGAGTTGGCATATAACGATAAAGCAATGATCAAATGGCTCTTTAATCAGGTAAAAAAGAGATAGGGGGAATTATTTTGCAAGAATTAATATATATAATTTTGACTACCTTAGGATTATTAGTAGGCGTGTCTTTAGGATACAAATTTGGATACAAAAAAGGGAAAAATGATAGGAATGCAGAAGAATTATTTTCTAATCTTTCTACAATCAATAACCTTTCTATTCAAATAGCAGAATTAAAAGCCAAATATGAAGAAATAGAAAAAGCAAGGTTTGAAGCTGAAAAGCAAAGAGAAAAGCTTAATGAAGAAAAAGAAAAAAGATTTAAAGAGTTTATAGAAAACACTCAAAGATTATTTTCAGAGATAAGCAACTAAACTATTAAAATTGATGAAGAAAAAGAGAAACGAATAAATGAGTTAGTTGAACAAATGAGAAAATTCTTTGAAGAGCAAAAGAAAAATACCGAAAAATTTTTAAACGAGCAAGGAAAATCGAGAGAAGAAATCGAAAAAAGAAGGGATGCCCAAATTGAAGATATGAAACGAATGATTTCTATATTTACAAAAACTGTTTCTGGAACGAAAACCAGAGGCATGACTGGCGAATTTCTTCTAAAAGAAGCATTAAAAGAGTCAATAAAGGTTGGATTAATTAAAACGAATTTAAAAACCGAAGGTGGAGAAGTAGAATTTGCCTGGGATCTTGGTGACGGAAAATATATTCCAATTGATTCAAAATTCCCAGATGTATTTCAGCTGTTAGAAGAATACGACAAAGTGGAAAGCTCAAAAGAACGAGATAAATTAAAGAAAGAAATTATAGATAAAGTTAAAAAAGAAATACAAAGAGTTCAAAAATATCAAAATCTTTTTAATACCATAGATAGTTGTATTTTAGTTGTACCCGAAGCTATCTTAGAAATTGCTCCTGAACTTGTTGGACTAGGCCGAGAAAATAATGTATTTTTATGTAGTTACAAAGATGTTTTTGTTATAGCTCATACATTACAAGATAAATATATAAAGCTAAAAGAAGAAGGCGATATTGGAAAATATAAGCAAATGGTTTCTTACTTTTTCAAATTATTGAAAACATTAATAGTAAGGTCTCTACAATTGATAAAGCATTAACTACAATAGCAAATGCAAACACTTTTATCAAAGACTATATTAATAAAGCTAAAGAAGCTGGCTCTAGTAATAATATAAATTAATATGGAGGTGATTTTATGATAGGAACCCATCCCTACGTTAAATGGGCTATTGAGGTTATTGAAAATTACATCTTACACTCAAAAGTAATAGAGCCCGATCAAAATTCTCTTCCAAAAGAACTTTTTGAAAAAAGAGCAGGCTGTTTTGTTACTTTACACACCAAAAATGGTAATTTAAGAGGATGTATAGGAACATTTGAACCTACTCAAGAAAACCTTGCTTTTGAAATAAGAAACAATGCAATTGCTGCAGCTACACAAGATCCAAGATTTCCACCAGTATCAAAAGGAGAGCTAGACAACATAGTAGTGTCCGTTGATGTTTTAAGTGAAATTCAACCTGTATCTTCTATCAGCGAACTTGATCCTAAAAAATATGGAATCATAGTTGCTAAAGGATTTAGAAGAGGTTTGCTCTTGCCAGATATAGAAGGAGTGGATACTATAGAAGAACAAATAAGAATTGCAAAGCTAAAAGCTGGAATTTTTGATGATGACTTTAAAATATTTAAATTTACTGTTGAAAGATACCATTAATTTAAGTATATTACATTCCATAGTTTTTCTATTTCACTTTCATATCTTTTAAAAACTTCTAAAACCTCCGGTGCAAAATGCGAAGGCTGTGTTCTTCCGTCACCTTCTAATATAATTTTCATAGCTTCTTCATGAGTAAAACTTTTCTTGTATGGTCTTTCTGAACGCAATGCGTCATATACATCAACAATATGAACAATCATTGCTTCAATTGGAATTTCAGATTTTTCCAAGCCATATGGATATCCTGTTCCATCATAATTTTCATGGTGATAAAGGGCAATATTGCGAGCAACTTCAAATTGGATACTATCACCTATTAACCTTGCTCCATATATAGTATGCTTTTTCATTTCTCCCCATTCTTCTTTTGTTAAATTTCCTTTTTTCATTAAAATTTCACGTGGGATAAATATTTTTCCAATATCATGAAGTGGTGCATGATAACGTAGATAGTACGCAATCTTTTTTGAAAGCCCCAATTTTTCTGCAATAAATGCTGCTAAAATACCCACTCTTTCTATATGATTTCCAGTGTTCTCATCATATCCTTCTGCAACTCTTGCAAGTCTCATACTAAAATCAATATAAGAATGTTCAAGTTCATTACTCATTCTCTCTATTTCTCTATAACTAGTTTCTAACTCTTCATTCATTGCATTTAACTCTTGCATATATGCAACCAATTCTTCAGCCATCAAAGAATATTGACTTGCTATTTCTTCTATCTCCTTTATTTTAAACTCGTATGGAATTTCTCTGTATAATTCTTTTTTACTTTTTAATTTATTAATATTGTTAATCAATACATCAAATTCACCTGATATATCTTTTGAAATCTTTGCAGAAAATCTGTATGTAACAAAAAAATCACAACAACAAAAATTACAGCTAAAAGGATAAAGATATAAAGTATTCTATAAACAACTGAAAAATCAAAAGAAATTTTTAATACCATCGGTCCAAAAATGCTATGAGCACTTTCTAAAATAATTGGATAATAAAATTCATAATTTTTCCTATCTATTTTTCTTTTATAACCTTCTTCTCCAATTATTTCTTGGAACCTCTCTTTTACAAAATCATTAACTTTACCATCAAGTGCTTTACCATCTTTCGAATAAAGTTCCACTAATTTGACAATCGAGAAATTAGCGTTTAAATTTCTCAAATTGTTAAAAAAGCTGTTTAATGTAGATGTAGGAAATTTCATAAAAATTAAATACACTTTATCTTCAATTCTGATATATAATCTATTTTCAAAATATCCATCATTTATATCTTTTACAGAATAATAAGTTATATTATCTTCATTTAGCTTTGTCCTTAAAAATCCCGTTATATAATTTATACTTAACTCTTTTAAAGAAATATCTTTAAAATAGTAAGGAGCTCTTGCAAGCAAATATATTAAATACAATTCAAAATTTTCCGGATTGTTTTTTATATTAAAAATTGTTTCGTCAATCTTTCTTTCAAAATTATAACTAACTTCGCTAACTGTATCGTTTAGTAATTCTATACTAACCTTAACAAAATTAGATGAAACACTTTGAACTTTTTCATTTGCTTGTTTCATAATAATATATACTATTAATGAAACTATTCCAAATAAAATAACAAGGCCTAAAATCACTGATTTAAAAAAATGCGTAATAAAATACTGTTTAAAACTCGCCATTTTTCACCTCAAATATTGTTAACTGACCTTCTGCAACTTTTTTTCTACTCTTTATTTGCCTTAATTGTCCTTCTTTTAAAACTCTTACCTTTTTCTCAAGTTCACTCTTTTTAGTTATAACCTCTAAAATTTCCTTGGCTCTTTCAACCACACCATCTGGAACTCCCGCAATTTTAGCAACTTCAATACCATAACTTCTATCTGCAACTCCATCAACCACTTTATGTAAAAAAACTATACCGTCATTTGTTTCTTCAACTTCTATCGTTAAATTTTTTATACCATTATACACATCAGAAAGTTCTGTAAGCTCTGTAAAATGAGTAGCAAATATTGTTTTACATTTTATCTCGTTGTATATGTACTCACTCATTGCCCATGCAATACTTATCCCATCAAAGGTACTAGTTCCTCGACCTACTTCATCTAAAAGGACCAGACTATCTTTTGTCGCTTTTGACAAAATTAATGCAACTTCACTCATTTCAACTAAAAATGTACTCTTTCCAGTTGAAATATCATCTCTTGCACCCATTCTAGTAAAAATTCTGTCAAAAATTGGAAGTTTTGCATTCTTTGCTGGAACAAAACAGCCAATTTGGGCCATAACTGCTATTAACCCAACTTGCCTTATGTATGTGCTTTTTCCGCTCATATTAGGTCCCGTTATAATATACATTCGTCTTAAACTATCCATGTATATATCGTTGGGAACAAAGTTTGATACATACCTTTCAACAACAGCATGTCTTGCCTCTTTTACAATAAATTTTTCATCATCAAACTCTGGTTTTACATAACCATAGAGCTGGGATACATACGCAAAGGTTGATAAAACATCTAACTCTGCTATTTTTTCTGCAGTTTTTTTAATGTCATTTACATATTTTAATATCATTTTAGTTAACTCATCAAACAAAGCTTTTTCAAGAATTTCAACCTTTTCTCGTGCTGACATTATCTTTTCTTCAAATTCTTTGAGTTTTTGAGTAATATATCTTTCCGAATTTACAAGTGTCTGTTTTCTTATATAATAATCTGGTACATTTTTCACCTGACCTTTTGGAACTTCAATATAATATCCAAACACTTGGTTAAAACCAACCTTCAATTTTTGAATATTTGTTCTTTCTCTTTCCTCTCTTTCAAATTCTTTCAATTTGTCTTCAGAGTGAAATAAAAGATTTCTATAATCATCAAGCTCAGGAGAATATCCATCTTTTATTACATTCCCATCTCCAACTGTACTTGAGGGGTCTTCATACAAAGACCATTCAAGCAAATCTACAACTTCTGGAAATTCTTCTATTTCTTGTACATACTTTGAAAATTTTTCATTTGTTTTCAAAGCTTCTAAAATATTTGGAATAATATAAAGCGTATTTTTCAAGGAAATTAAATCTTTTGGAGATACTTTTCCATATTGAAGCCTGGTTAAAATTCTTTCCACATCAAATATTCCATTTAAATATTCTCTTATCTCGTTTAACAATAATCTATCATTAAAAAATGCATCAACTATTTCTTGACGTTCAATTATATCCTTTTTTACCTTCAAAGGTTGCAAAATCCACTTCTTTAAAAGTCTTGAACCCATGGCAGTTTTTGTTTTGTTTAAAATATCGTATAAATTCTTTCCTTTTTCACCAGGAATTAGAGATAGATTATCAACTGTCTTTGAATCTAGAATCATCCATTTACTTTCTTCCAATTTTTTTGGTTCTTCCAATGCTAAATTACTCATTAGTGTGTATTCTAAATATTTTAACAATGCACCTAACACTCTTAGCTGTCCATTTGAAAGTTCAAAGTGATCAATCGAAACTATTTTAAACGTTTCCTTCACCTTGTCTTCAAACCCTTCAAAATACCAATCATCAAGCTTTTCTATAAATTTATTTGGTAAATTATCCTTTAATTCTTCAAAGATATTTTCTTCACAGATTATCTGAGATATATTTACTATAGAAACAAAATCTATTAGATCGTTAATTGTCTCAAAGTCTTTTACAAACAATTCACCGGTTGAAACATCAACAAAAGCAGTATTAAAATTTTCTCTAAATGCAACCGCCATTAAATAATTGTTTTCAGAGCTTAATAAATCTTCTTCAATCAAAGTGCCAGGAGTAATAACTCTTGTTACTTCTCTTCTTACAATACCTTTAGCTTGAGAAGGATCCTCCATCTGCTCACAAATAGCAACTTTGTAACCACTATCAACCAATTTTTTCAAATAATTATCGAGGGCATGATGTGGTATACCGGCCATTGGAGCATTTTGCCGTTTTGTTAGAACTATATTTAATACCTTTGAAATAATTTCTGCATCTTCAAAAAAAGCCTCGTAAAAATCTCCAAGCCTAAAGAGTACAATTGCATCTTCATAATTTTTCTTTATATCCATATATTGCTTCATCATTGGGGTTAAATTCTTCAATTTAACCATCCTTTCGTTGTTTCTTTTTTTCAAAATTAATTTCTGCAATAGATTTTTGGATATACAAAGGCTCAACTTTCTCGACAAAGTTTTCAACTTCTATTTCTTTTTCAACTAAGTAGCCAAGTCTAGAAGGTTCAGGATAGTTATATATCTCTGGAAGATTTCCACCAAAGTACTCAGCACCATCTCCTATAACCACAAAATTTTCCATCTTTTCAAACTCTTTTGAAAAATTCTCTATTGATTCAACAAAAGGTTCAACAATAGTATTTAAATATTCATCATATATTGCACCATAAATATAGCCTTGGCGTGCTTTTCTAGTGACAACTATATTTTTTCCACTATTCATTAAATTAGCTGCAATAAGTTTTGTCGAAGGAACAACAACTATCTTCTTATCTATAGAAAGCCCAAGAGCAAAAGATATTCCAACTCTAAGACCAGTTAAACTTCCTGGACCTATTCCAATACCTACAACATCGATATCTTCAAAGTTTATATTAAAATTTTTTAAATTATTCATTACTACACCTAAATTTCTTCCGTGTTTATCCTTTCCCATGTATGTCTGAGTGATAATCTTTTCAGAATCCCTATAATAGACTACAATTTTTGATGTTGAAGTATCCAATGCAAGTATTTTCATATTTATCCCTCCATTTCTATTTAATTTTATCATATTTAAAAAAATAAAAGAGGGTTTTATTACCCTCTTTTACCTTTTTAAAATGAATATTTACATTATTTATTTGAATTTATCTTGAGTAAAAAATAAAAAACACCAACATACACAAATATATCTCCTATACTAATTACATAATATTCTCTCCAAGGAAGTATAACTGGAATCCAATCTCCCAAAAATAATTTCCAAGAAAAGTTATCTACAACTAAATGCCTCATACCTACAGGAAGATCAAATTTTTCAACCCAATAACTTAAAACAGGCATTCTCCAATTATTAATCATCATAACAAAGGAATTTAAAATTGTTCCAATTGAAATTAATGAAAAACCAGGGATATGCTTGTTTAGTATCAACAAAACAAGTAAAAATGCAAAAGAAAGTGGCATTAAAATTTCTCTATAGCTTGGGATCATTTGTAGAATAAAAGGTATAGGAAATAAATAAAAATATCTATAATTTCTTTCTATTACATGTTTAATCCTTTTCGTAAATATAGAAATCAAAAAAGCTATCAAGAATATGTATACTATCATATACTACCACCTTCTATTAATTTTAAAAATATATTTACAATTTTAGGATCAAACATGATCCCTGCATTATCTTTTATAAACCCAATCGCTTGTTCTTTCGACCAAGCCTCCCTATATGGTCTATCACTTGTTAAAGCATGATAAACATCTGCTATCATTAAAATTCTAGACTCTAATGGGATTTCTTCACCGCTTATTCCCTCAGGGTAACCCTTTCCATCCCATCTTTCATGATGGTGTAAAACCCACTTTGCAATTGTATCTTTAAATTCAGTTATTTGACTTAAAATTTCATATCCTTTTTTCGGATGCTCTTTCATTATTTCATACTCATCACGTGTTAATTTTCCGGTTTTTGTAACTATAAAGTCAGGTATTCCAATCTTTCCAACATCGTGAAGAAGTCCTGCAATTTCTATCAAATTTAGCTCATTATCCTGCATTCCTAGCTCCTTAGCTATTGCTACTGAAATCTTTGCTACATTTTCCCCATGTCCGAATGTATAGCTGTCCTTTTCTTCCAAACTCTTTGCAAGCGCAGTAAGTAAATCAAGCTTTGCTTGCCTATATTTTGTCGCATAATAGTTTCCAAGCTGTATTCCTATAACTGTAAAAAATGAAACAGGAATTGCAGAAATACCGATAAATTTATATAAAATATAAACTATGAAAGTATTAATTGATGTTGAAAAAAGATTAGTAAGTCTTCCTTCCCCTATCAGCTTAAAAATGACATCTTTTGAAAATCGTCTATATACAAGTGTCAAAAATGATAAGACAAAAGAAAGATTTAAGACAAAATAAAAAATGGAAATCAAAGCAACTACAAAAGACGAAAATATTAAATTATTCTTTACAACATTTGGAAATACATTATATACCTTATAAGATAAAAAAACCAAAATTCCGATCGACGAGACATTAAAAATAAAGTAATAATAATTTTTTGAAAATAAAACATTAAATCTTAAAACCAAGAAAACTAAAAAAGGAATTATCAAAGCATTAGAAATATTTAAATGTATCGCCGACAAAACACTAACAATAAGCCCAGCACTTAAATATAAGTCATGTTCCTTATATTTCTCATCAAATTTATTTTCAAAAAAGGTTTGAAACCTTACAGGAATAAATTCAAAGAATAAAGAAAAAAGAAAAAAAAGATAAAAATCTATATTTGAATAATCAAAACCATATTTTTTAATAGCATAGAACAAGAGGGCCACATATATGGCCCCAAGAGCTAAAGTATATATATAAACCAAACCTTCTTTTAAATCTAAAGCTACACCTTTTTTCTTCACCCCATCACCTACTACTTATTTTTTAGACTCTCTAGTACAATTATACCACAGCAGCTATTCAAATAAAAAAACGAAATCACTTTCCACCTTTTCCTGGCCACAAGGTCAAGTTACCTACTGTTGAAATTACGAATGGAAGTGCTACCAATGCAAAAACTACCACCTTTTTCCAAATTTTTTTCATAACTCCTTCCCCCCCTTCCAAATTTTTAGAATTGAAACTTATTATTATCACAATATTCATTTTCGTTATTTATTATAAAACTAATTTACATTAATGTCAACACAGCTATGGAATCTTCCAAAATTATTTTTCAACCATCTTCTAATATTATTTTAAAACATTTTAACTACTTTTTCCTAATAAAAATTGTAATAAAAGAATGTTTTTCTTAATTTTCTTTATAAATTATTAATACAAGATTATTTGATATAATATATGTTAGGATGGTGAAAAAATGGAGAGAAAAACTTTATACAGTTTTCTTGAACTTTCAATAATAAATCTGATAATATTTATCCTTGATCTATTATTTAAAAACTACGGTTATATTACTGTAAATCCTAATCCCTATCTAATATTAAATTTATATGTTGCCATTAGATATGGAACAAATATATTCTTTGCTTCTGCAGCACTGAGTACTTTTTTTTACTTTTTATCTCTACATATTCAATATGGCCTAAACGTTTACTTGATTTTATTTTCTTGGCCAGTGTTAAAAATACCACTTTTCATTCTTTCTCTTGGTTTTCTTATTGCGTTTTTTAGAGATAGCTATGTACAAACTATAAATGAACAAGAAGAAAAAATAAAAATACTTTCTAAAAAAATTGAAACATTAGAAGATACAATAAGAAAATATGAAAATCTAACAAATGACCTGCAAAATAAATTACTACTGGAAAATAAAGGTGTTTCTATATTTGTCGATAAACTTAAGGACATTGAATACAATAATCCAGAAGATATTTTTAACGAAGCTGTTGAATTAATTTATGATTTTATTGAAGCAAAAACGGTGTCCATATATACATTAAGCAATAACGACTTTCTAAGACTAAAGGTGAGAAAAGGTCCACAAATTCTTCCGAATTCTTTTCCTCTTGAGAAATCCAAAGTACTTTCAACTGCAAAAGATTTAGGATTTGCCTCTGCTAGCATATTATACCTTTCTAATGTTGATATTGATTTTTCATTTGAACCAGCCATGGCTTCAAAAATTGAGCACATGGGAAAGATCTTAGGGGTTATAGTTATAGAAAATATAGACCCTGAAAAAATAAACAAAAACACAGAAACATACCTTAAAATACTCTCTGACTGGCTATCAAACATGTTGTATGTTTCCTCAGAGCTTGAAGAACAAATAATTAAAAACGAGCTTGAAAAATTTAATTTTATTTTTGAAAAGATCGAAGAAAGGTTTGAAAGATTCAAAATTCCTTACTCATTTATAAAAGCAAAAATAAAAGAAAATTCTAATATAGAAAATATCAAAAGATTCATTCGCGAAACAGATTTTGTATTTTTTGACGAAAAAAATTCAGAATTAAAAATAGTTCTAACATCGTGCAACTCTAAAGGTTTAAAAAGAGTTCTAGATAAATTGAAAGATTTCAAGCAAATAGAAATAGAGGAGGCATACACAAAAGAATGAGGAAATTCTTTGCCCTTGAATTTATACTATTTTTAATTGGATTATTTTCTCTAATATTTAAAGAATACTTCCTAATTCTTTTTCTATTATATATGGTAGGTAATGCTCTTTTTACAATGATATATAAGCTTGATTTATTTCAAGTAATCCTTTCAATTTTCATGTTCCCTTATTTTCCACTTATACAATTTTTTATTTTAAAAGGGCAAACGCCTCATTACGTACCATTGGATTTTGAATACAAGCCAATAGAAACTATCAATCCTTCATACAAAACAATTGATCTTGCTCCTTTTCATGTAATTCTAAAGTATGGTGATAAGGTGCAAAAAAAGGAAGCCATAAGATTAATTTTAGAGCTTACATCAAAAGAGGAAATTGATTTTAACGAAGGTCTAAAAATGATTTATACAACAATATCCAAAGAAAACGATCAAGATGTAATTCTTTATGCAACTGAAGCTTCAAATTATCTTGAAAAAATTTTACTGAGAAAACTATATGAATCAAAAGATAAAAATTCTGTTGATTATGCAAGATACTCTTACTATTACGCAAACTCTCCATTTTTAGAAAAAGAACAAAAAATTGAATTGTTAAACAACACAAAAAAATTTCTAGAAGATTTTATTAAAAAATATCCATACAATATAGATGCCCTTACATTACTTATTAAAATTCTAGAAGAACTAGAAGAACATGAAAAAATTGAAAAATTACTGGAACTAAAACTTTCAAAAATTAAATCTAGAGAACTTTTTGAAATAGCTATACTCTATTTTCTAAAATACAGAAAACATTCCAAGGTAAAAGAATTGTTAACAGAATTTAATAGCTATAAATACACATTCAAAAACGAAAGTCTCAAAATTCTATTGGAGGGATAAAATTGGATAAAATACTCTTTGGTCTGGTATTAATACTAATATTTTTAGTTATTGTTGTTAATATAAACCAAGTTGAGACAACATCAGCTGAAGAACTAAAAAAGCTTCCATTTGATAAGAGAAGTCTTTACATTAAAATGACCGAACTTTACGACAAACTTTACAAAAAAAACAATCTTACAATAGATGATATCAAAGATGTTGAAGAATTAATAAAAATATCTTCGATATTAAAAGAAAGAAAAAAGCATGATTTTGCTGAAAATCTTAAATTTTTAATCCTTACAAATGAATTAGAAAAACTTAATCTTACACCAACACAAAGGTTAGGGCTCTATATTCTTAAACATAAAAACATTTCAAAAGAAGAATTCCAAAAATTAATAGAGGGTGAATAAATTGAAAGTTGGAATAATTTTTGAAGGAACTTACCCTTATATTGTTGGTGGGGTTTCAAGTTGGGGAAATTCTTTAATTTCAAATATGAAAGATGTGGAATTTTGTGTTATCCACGTTGGTGATGTTCCAAAAAAGAAAGCCCCAAAGTATAATTTCCCAGAAAACGTCACAGATTATTTTGAATATTATCTTTTTGCAAACTATAAATTCCCCAAAAAAAGAAAAATAGGAAAAGAAATTACAAATGCTTTGGAAAATATAATTTCTTATCCATTTGATGAAAACCTTATGGGCAAAGATCTATATGAATTATTTAAAAAAAATCCCTCTCTTGATTTTACAAGTATATTTAAATCTCAATTTTATTGGGACACGATTGTAAGTTTTTACGAAAAGTATCTTCCATATGAAAACTTTACAAACTATTATTGGACATTATATTCAATGCTTATTCCAATTCTAAATTCTATGACAGTTGATCTTCCAAAGTGTGATATATACCATACTATTACAACCGGTTATGCCGGAATTTCAGCCATTCTAAATGGTTTAAAATACAATGTTCCTGTAATACTTACTGAGCATGGGATATACCATAGAGAAAGGCAGCTTGAAATCCTAAGAGCTGATTGGATAAAAGAAGAATTCAAAACAGGTTGGATTAAGCTATTTAATACAATAAGTTCTGTAGTATACAAAGGCTCTGACAAAATAACAACTCTATTTAGTGAAAATCAAAAATATGAAAAAGAATTTTGTTCTAAAGAAGAAAAATTTTTAATTATTCCCAACGGTATAGATACTAATAAATTTTCAAATCTTACATATAGGAAAAGCAAAACTCCATTCAATGTTGGTCTAGTTGGACGCGTTGTGGAAATAAAGGATATTAAAACAGCAATTAAGGCTGCAAAAATCGTAAAGCAAAGAATAAAAGATTTTAAACTCTTTATCATTGGACCAACAGATGAAGAGCCTGAATACTTTAGAGAGTGCAAAGAGTTAGTTGATATTTTAAATTTGCAAGACACAGTTGAATTTACCGGCATGGTCGATGTAAAAGAATATTACCCAGAATTAAATTTAATGATTCTATCCAGTGTAAGCGAAGGTCAACCCCTTGTAATATTAGAAGCATTTGCCGTAGGTATACCAGTAGTATCTACTAATGTTGGTGCATGCAGGGAACTTATATATGGAAGCAAAGAAGATTTTATATCACCTGCCGGAATTGTAGTAAAACCAAAAGATTTTATATCACTTGCAAATGCAATAATTTATATGTATGAAAATGATAAATTTAGACTCAACGCGTCAGAAACTGGAAAGAAACGCGTACATATGAGGTATAGATTGGATCAAATGATAGAAAACTACAAAAAACTATATCTCTCGGTGGTGAAGTAAATGGCAGGTGTGGGCTTCAAACTTAATAAATTATTCTACAAAAATCAAATATCAACAGACGTTCTTGCAGTGATATATTCAATTTTAACATCGTCGGGGCCTTGGATAATAACAACTATTTCTTTATGGGTTGTTATATATTCTCTAAAGTCGGCAGATATATACTTTAATATGGCTGTTATATATGCATTCATACTTTCAATTATCTTTTCTGGTATTTTTTCCATGTTTCTCTCACGAAGAACCTCAGATCTTATTTATTCGAAAAAATATGAAAAAATACTTCCTGAAACACTTTCAATAATCCTAGTAAATAACTTAATTGTAATTACTTATCTTATAATATTTTTTCTAATCTTTAAACACGACATCAAATTCATTCTTTCCTTTTCCTATTTAACCGCCTCACTTACGACGTTATGGTTGATATCGGTGTCATTACTTGCCACTGATTCAATAAATTGGTATATATTTTCATATTTAACTATGGGAATTTCTTCGATTATCCTATCAAAATATTTTGGAATTATAGGTTATGCAATTGCAGTAAATATAGGAATAATAATAAATGTATTCGTAGTTATTTATTATTTTGGTTCAAGTTCAAAAAGAATTTCCTTTGAATGGTTTAAAGAAGTAAAAAACTACTGGCAAAACCTATTAATTGGTTTTGCTTACTATCTTTCAATATGGATAGACGACATAATAGTTTGGAATCATCCAAAATTTGGTGAAGAACCAATTAGTGGATTTAAATTTTCATATGTATATGATAGTCCAATGTTTTTTTCTTATCTTACTATAATTCCAACAATAACAATGTTTATTCTTGTTTTAGAAACTAGATTCTACAAAAAATACAAAAGTTTTTATAACTCTTTGATCGAAGGTTATGTTTTATCTGAAATAATTCTATTAAAAAACTCTATGGAAAAAGAACTAAAGCAAAATATAAGCCTTACAATAAAAATTCAAACGCTTATAACAACAGTATTCTTCATCCTTAACGAGCTTGAATTGCTACCATTTTCTAATCAACTTTCAAAACCTATACTTCGTCTTGGATTAATAGGTGCCATGCTTAATGGATTTTATTTAATGATGCTCTTGTTAATACTTTATTTTGATTTTAGAAATCTTGCCCTTGCAATAAATCTAAGTGTCTTAGGATTAAATTCAATACTAAGTACCATATTTGTAAACAAAATTGGGTATGCAGCCCTTGGCTCAGGTTATGCATTTTCGTTTGCAATTGGAACTTTTATTTCATATTATTTGCTCAAAATAAGAGTAAACAAAATTATACAAATAGAATATTCAAGGCAAAAGGTTGATCTCAAAGAAGGATACTATCTAAGGTTAAATGAAATAGAACAAATTAGGGAGGAATTAAAATGAAAAAAGTATTAGTAATATTTTTAATGATAATTAGTGTTATTATATTTTCACAAAAAAAGTTTCTTCTTCTCTACAAAGGCTCAGAACAATATGGCGAATACATGTTAAAGAACTATGTAATTCCATATCTTGAGAAAAATAAAATAAACTATGAATTGCTTGATGTTGAAAGAATGAACTTTTACAGTATAAATTCTAGTGACTTTTCAACAATAATCACTTGGTATTATTCAAATGCTCTTGAAAACTCTGTATTATATCTTAGGCAACTTTCAATATTTATAGAAAATGGTGGAAATTTTTTCTTTTTTAACAACATTGGGGCAAATGCAGATGCAAGGGAATTAAATAATGTTTTCAACAAAATCGGCGTACATTACAAATATGGATACAAACAATTGAGCAATTATAATATAGAATACGATAAAAACTTTTTTAAGACATCCCCAAGCACTGATATAAGTAGGCCAGTTGAGGAATACGAAGTATTTAGCAAAGAAACGAAAATAATCCTTTCATTTAAAGTAAATGATAAAAAATATCCGATGATATTTCTTTCAAATAACGGCGGTGGTGCAATATTCAACAGTTTTATTGACAAAGAAGGAAATATTATACTAGATATTCAAAAAATATTACACTATCTTACAAACAAAAAAGTTGGAAGGGAAAATAAAATTTTAGTTGTTTGCGACAAATATGACAAAGAATTTTACCTTGAAAAACAATTTCAACTAAAAAAATTACTTGAATATGCCAAAATAAATTTTGAAACAGATTACGTTGAAAGATTTTTTGAATATTCATACATAGATCTTACACCTTTTAGATATATAATATGGATAACTGATTCAAAATTTATACATACTAATACTATTAAAAGATTTATAAATAATGGTGGAACATTGTTATTCATAACAGATCCATACAACACTCCATGGAATAAAAATATAGTGCTTGAAAAAAACAACATCGAAAAAATATTGTTCAATAAAGAATTATTCTTCTTGTCAAATACAGATGAAGGATGCGAATTTGATATAAATTTTGATATCGACTTTAATATTGAACTTGACGCCTCAAACATAGTACTTGCAAATCTTGTTGGAAGCAAGCCTATCCCAGCCATCTGGTACAAAAAAGAAGGAAGTGGTTACATAGGTTATATATATCCACCATTAATAAAGAAAGAAACAAGAGGATTAATTCTTCAGTCCATTCTTGAAATGCAGGATTTTAATATTTCTGGATTTCTTAATTCTTTTATATTTTACCTTGATGATTTTCCAATCCCCTCATATAATGTAACAAAAAGAGATGTAATAGATACAGATTTTTACTATAAGACGTGGTGGAAAGACATAAAAGCTTTTGCAAAAAGTTACAACATTAAATATACAATAGTAACACCGTTAAGTTATAATGGAGTTAGTAATCCTCCTTTTGAATTTTCTGAATATCTAATAACTCATTTTCCAAAAGATGCTCTTATAGAAATAGATAATTCAGATTTTGAACTAGGACTTCATGGATATAATCATTTATCTTTAACAAAGGAAAATTGGCCCAACCCTCAAAATATAATTGAAAGCCTTAGGGCAGCTAAAAAATTCTTAGAATCAATATTGGGTCATAAAATATTTTTAAATAGCTATGTGGCACCAAATAACATAATAGATGAATATGGTGTTCAAAACCTTATAAAAGCCTTACCAGAAGTAACCACTATAGGAACAACGTATAGTTCTACAGATGAATTTTCAGAATATATGATTTACAATAACAACGTTGTAATCATTCCAAGATCTACGTACGGTTATTATCCATTAAAAAGAATCCTTATTTCCAGTATAAATACACTTGCAAATTTTGGAAGCTTTCAACACTTCATACATCCTGATGATTTTTTTGCAAAAGATAGAAATCCAATGCAAAAAAATTGGGAAGAATTAATAACGATACTTGATAGATTTTACTATAAAATAAAATCTAAAATGCCTTGGCTAAAAAATTATACAGCTTCTGAAGCATATCCTTACTTTCTTGACTATTTAACTCAAAAATACGAATACAAGATAAGTGAAAATTATCTAGAAATAACTATTCCAAACTATTCATTAATGCCAAAATATTTTCTTTTAAAAACTAAAATCCCAGTAGAAAAAATAATTGGAGGTAAAATTATTTCATTTTATCTAGAAAATGATATATACATAATTCAAATGCAAGGAACAAGAATGAAAATTTTCTTTTTGAGGTGAAGACGTGGAAAATTTTATTAAGCTACTTACGATTGGAATACTACTCTTTTTAATCATACAACCATTATCCATTGAAAGAGTTGAGGTACCTCTTATATATCAACTTCAAAAAATTAATTTAAGAACAATATATTCATACTACAAGCCTAAATTTTTGATTATTGATGTTCAAGATATTGATGAAGAGGATATATACTATATTAAAAAACTTAAGGAAAACGGAACAACAATCCTTTCTTACTTAAGCATAGGTGAAGCAGAAGATTATAGAAGTTATTGGAAAAAAGAGTGGAATAAAAATCCGCCTGAATGGCTTGGAAGTGAAAATCCAATGTGGCCTGGAAATTACAAAGTAAAGTATTGGTATATAGAATGGCAAAACATTGTTTTTAATATGATCGATGAAATTTTAAAATATGAAGTAGACGGACTCTATCTCGATCTAATCGACTCATTTATTTATTGGTCTGAAAATGGCTATCCAAAAGAATTTACAGCATTGCAGATGATTGATTTTGTCTTTCATATCTCAAATTATGTAAAAAGTAAAGGAAATTTTTTAGTCGTGCCACAAAACGGGGAAAATATATTAGATTATGATACTTCAAACAATTATATAAATGCTATCGATGGTATAGGAATAGAATCTTTATTCTTTAAATACACAAAAAGAATTGATGAAAAAATTACTTTAAATAGGCTAAAATACATACAAAAAATCCAAAATCAAGGTAAATTTGTTCTTGTTACAGACTATATATTTTCACCTTTTTATGACAACAGTAAAATAATAAATGAATTTATAGAATTATGCAAAAAACATAATTTTTTTGGTTATCCAGCAAATAAAGACAAAAAACTTTCTGATATTTCTGGCGCACTTAAATATTTTAAAAAAGAGAAAGAGGCGAAATGATGGACCTACCCCCGTAAGTTGGACGAATAAAAAAGTTAATAATTTACTTTTTAAACAGCATGGCTTCGAGACTTTTTCGGAGCCATGTTTTTTAATCTTGCTTGATATCTTTCTTCGTTGTAGAATTTTATGTATTCTTCTATTAACTTTTTGTATTCTTCTTTTGTCTTTTCTTTGTTTATTTTTACCATTTTTTCTTTAAAATGACTAAAGAAGTTTTCCGCTGGTCCGTTGTCTTGTAGCATACCTTTGAATTGTACTTTCATCATTGCTTTTCGTATGTAATTCTTTTTCCTTATTCTTGCAAATAATTCCAGCTCTTTCATTAATCTATATACCTTCTTATGGTTTATATTCTTACCTTTTCTTTTCATTACCGTTGTTATTCTTCTGTATCCATATATTCCATTGTATCTAAAATATAATTCTCTAATCTCTTCTTTGATTTCTTTATCTCTATCCTTGCTCTTTAATATACGGTAATATGTACTCTTTGAAATACCAGCTATTTTACACAACAACTCAATATTAAATTCTTTTGACAGTTTATTTATTATCTCAACTTTTTTATTTCTCTTTCTTCAAGTATTTTTTCTATCAAAAGTTTTAAGTAAGCATTCTCAGCTTTTAATCTTTCTATTTCATCTTGAGTTGATTCTTTTTTGGTCTACCTCTTTTAAGTTCAATATTACAATATGTTAGATAATTCTTTATCCACAATCGCACTCTACTTTCATGGACACCTAAGAGAGAAGCAATAGTCTTTTTCGGAAGTTTTTCATCCATGTGAATTCTAATGATTTCTTGTTTCAATTTTGAAGAATACTTTCTAAACTTTTGTCCTTTCTTAGCCAAAGAAAAACACCCCCTTGTTGGTTTTATTGTACCACTTCGGGGGTGCTTTTTCATTTCTTTTTTCTTATCTCATTTCTTGGGGTCAGTGCAATAAACTGACCTCTTTAATTTCACACTATTTCATATCTTTGCCTTTCCCATTCTGTAACTGCAATTGAAAAATCTTTCCATTCAAGTCTTTTCATTTCCAAAAATTTATTGAAAATATGTTCTCCCAAAGTCTCTTTTATTAGCTCGCATTTTTCCATTTCATCTAAAGCTTCTTTCAAATTAGATGGTAAATGGTCAATTCCAAAATTATCCTTTTCTTCTTCTTTCATGTGATAAATATCCTTTTCAACTGGAAGAGGTGGCTCTATTTTGTCTTTTATTCCCTGTAAGCCAGCTTTAATTATCACTGCTAATGCAAGGTAAGGATTACAAGAAGGATCAGGAGACCTATATTCAATTCTTGTTGCCATTCCTCTTGCTGCAGGAACTCTAACAAGGGCCGATCTATTTGCAAGAGACCATGCAATATTTACCGGTGCTTCGTATCCTGGAACAAGCCTTTTATAACTATTAACAGTCGGATTGGTAACCGCAGTAATTGCCTTTGAATATTTTAATACTCCACCAATAAAGTATCTCATATGTTCAGAAATGTCTCCACTTTTTTCATCAAAAAACATATTCTTTTGCAAATCAGTTGACAACAAACTTACGTGAACATGCATACCACTACCATTTACACCAAAAAATGGTTTAGGCATAAATGTTGCATATAGATTATTTTTTATTGCTAAAGTCTTTATAACCAGTTTTACTGTTTGAACTGCGTCTGCCGCAGAAAGCGCATTGTTATATCTAAAATCAACTTCATGTTGGGATGGTGCAACCTCATGGTGAGTTGCCTCAACATCTATTCCCATTTCCTCAAGCATAACTGCAACTTCACTTCTCAAATGCTCTGCAATATCTACTGGCAAAAGATCAAAATACCCACCTTCATCCAAGAACTCAAACGAAGGTTTATTGTTCTTTCTTGGAAGAAGGAAAAATTCAACTTCTGGGCCTGCATGTGGGACAAATCCCATATCTTTTGCTTCTTGCATCACTTTTCTTAATCTAAAACGTGGGTCTCCTTCAAAAGGTGTGCCATCTTGTTTGTAAACATCACAAATGATTCTAGCGCTTTTTTGCCCTTCAAGAGTCCACGGTAAAATCGCAAAGGTGTCCGGATCTGGCTTTAAATACATATCAGATTCGTTGATTCTAACAAATCCCTCAATTGAAGAACCGTCAAACATAATACCTTTTTCAAACGCTCTTTTCAAATCTGCAGACGGAATTTCTACATTCTTCAAAGCTCCGTTAATATCGGAAAACTGGAGCCTTACAAATCTGATTTTCTCATCTTCAATTATCCTAAAAATCTCGTCAATCCCCACAGATAACACCCCCTACATTAATAAAAAAGAAAATAAGGCATTTAATGCCTTTATAGTCTAATTATAGCACTTTATCAATAAAAATCAATAAATTTCGGATAAAATCTTTAAAACTCTTTTAAAATCTTCTGGAAGAGGAGCTACAAATGTCATTTTTTCTTCTGTTGTGGGATGATAAAAAGAGAGTTTTAACGCATGAAGCATCTGCCTTGTAACGCCATAAACTTCATCTTTCTTTCCACTTCCGTATAATTCATCACCTAATAATGGGTGGCCTAAGTATTTCATATGTATCCTTATTTGATGTGTTCTTCCAGTTTTAGGGTATGCAAAAACAAGTGTTGCATCTTTAAATCTTCTTAAAACCTTAAAATATGTAAGTGCATTTTTACCCCAATCAACTGCGGCCATTTTTGTTCTTACAACCGGATTTCTTCCAACTGGAACTTCTATAGTTCCATAATCTTTTTTTACTATACCTTTTACAATTGCCGCATAAACTTTTTCGGTTACTCGATCTTTAAATTGCTTTGATAAACTCTGATGAGCCTTATCATTTTTTGCAACTACGATAACTCCACTTGTATCTTTATCAAGACGATGTACTATTCCAGGTCTCAACTCTCCACTTATTCCTTGAAAATCTTTGCAATGATACATTAATGCATTTACAAGTGTACCAGATGTAAAAGATGGAGTCGGATGAGTTATCATTCCCGCACTTTTGTTTACAACAACAATATCTTTATCTTCATATAAAATATCCAGCGGAATATTTTCAGGTAAAATTTCTACTTCCTTAGGCTTTTCTGGAAATTCCAAAAAAACAACGTCGCCAAGCTTTAATTTATAACTTGGCTTTCTTATTTCATCATTGACTCTTATCTCCCCACTCTTTATCGCTTTCTGAATGTACGTCCTTGAAATCCAATTCGGTGCTTTCTCCTGAACGAATTTGTCCAATCTCCAACCTTTCTCTCTCGCTGTTACGTTGATCTCCAATATCTCTCCTCCAAAGAAGTACTAATCCTATACCGATTCCACCAACTAAAATAAAAAAATCTGCTAAATTATAAATAGTAGGCCAGTAAGGCATAGTTATAAAATCTACAACATAACCAAATCTTATTCTATCAACAACGTTGCCAAGCGCTCCACCTATAATAAATCCCAAAAACATATTTGTCCAAAAATTTAACCTTTTAAAAAGCGGTATAATTGAAAGACCAATAATAATCGCAAGCGTTAAATAAATAACTATTTCCTTAGAGCTGGAAAATAAACCAAATGCTACACCTTTGTTTGTTGCATAAGTTAAATAAAAAAAGTTAAAAAGCCGCGTTGGATTAAATCTCCAATATTCTGTTGCAATATATTTTGTAATTTGATCAATAACAAAAGCAAGAGTAAGCCAGAACAAAAAACCACCTCACAGTTTTCTGTATATAAATGGTGATGCCACTTCAAATCCAAGTTGTCTGTAATTAAAAATTCTTTCTGTATTTCCAATAAATAATATTCCACCCGGTCTAAGAGCTTTTGCAAATTTTTCATACAATTCCATTTTTGTCTCCATTTCAAAATATATAACAACGTTCCTACAAAGAATCAAATCATATCCAGTTTCAAATCTATCTTGGAGAAGATTGTGCCTTTTAAAAATCACTCTATTTTTCACATTTTGTTTTACCCTGTATGTTCCTCTACTTGTTACTTCGAAGTATTTCTTTAAATATTGTGGCGGAGTACTTACAAATGATCTTTCCTCATATTCCCCCATTCTTGCCTTAGTAAGAACACCGATGTCAATATCTGTTGCATAAACTTTTGCACTAGATGGTGCCTTGAGTTCTTCAAGAAGTATTGCAAGCGAGTATGGTTCTTCTCCTGTTGAACATCCTGCACTCCATGCTTTAAATTTTGAGCCACTTTCCTTTAAAAGTTCAGGTATAAATTTATCTCTAAGTTCCCACCATTTTTCTGGATTTCTAAAAAATTCAGTAACATTTATAGTCATCCTATCAAAAAATTCATCCTTCTTTTTTTCATCTTTTTTTATAAGCTCATAATACTCTTTGTATGACTTTAAACCATACTTTCTTATTAACATCTCTATTCTTCTTTTAACTCTATGGGGCTTATAACCTGTAAGATCAAAATTGAAATCTTTTTTCACAACTTCTAAAAACCAGTTAAATTCTTCCATTGAAAATTCTTGTGTATTACCAGATAGAGAATTCAATTGAAAACTGTCTCTTTTCTTTTTGAAATCCTCCAACGACATATATTTCACCCCATTTCCAATTAAAATTTACCTCATCATCGTTTAAAAACAAAAAATTTTCATTATCTTTTAAAACAAAACCAAAATTTCCATTAACCGGTACAAAATAAAATCCCATATTTTCATTGTTAATATTTAATGCAAACTCTAAACCAAATCTATCGAAATAAACAACTATACCATTATATTCAAGCCCCAAAATATTTTCTGTACTATTTTCGAAAAAGAATCTATAATCATTATATTTTAATGCAAATCCGTACATATCTTCGTTAAATATAAAATCAAAAATATCGCTATTAAAGTAACTATAATTGCCATAAAATCCAGTAAATCCCCAAACAATATTTAAATTTTTTTCATAAGGATTTACACTTACATAAAATGGTATCTTCTTATGAAAATAACCATACTCAACCGAGTATGTTTCAGAATATAATTCAAAATTTATATCTAATTGTTCTGGTCTCAATAATGGAAAGCCCTGCTCCCAATTAACAGGCAAATCATAACGAAGCAGGGCTTTTATATTCCAAAATTCTATATTTTGACTTATACTAAATCCATATAATGCATTAAATGGATCAACCCAAAAACCTAAAATATTTGAAAAAATTGTTAGAGGGAACAAAAAGAAAAATATTACAATTTTCTTCATCTTATCCTTCTAGTTTTGACATTATTTCTTCAAGTTCTTTATCATCAATTTCAAAGTTTGCATAAACTTCCTGTACATCATCATTATCTTCAAGAACACTAACCAATTTTAATACTTTTTCAGCATCTGCACCTGTTACTTTAACGGTATTTTTTGGAATAAATGTTACTTTTGCCTCACCTTCAAAGCCGTTTTCTGCTAATTTATCTTTTACTTCAGTTAACATATCTGGAGCTGTAATAACTTGAATTGGATCATCTTCAATTATGTCTTCTGCACCAGCATCGATTGCAACCATTGCAAATTCTTCAAAATCAGCAATTTTCTCTTTTGGAATTTCAATTATTCCTTTTCTTTCAAATAGCCATGCAACTGAACCACTTTCTGCTAATGAACCACCGTGTTTACTTAAAAGGTGTCTCAACTCTTGAGCAGTTCTATTTTTATTATCTGTCATTGCATAAATGTAGAGTGCCACTCCGGCTGGAGCATATGCCTCATATATGATTTCTTGATAATCTACACCTTCTAATTCTCCGGTACCTTTCTTTATTGATTTTTCAATAGTATCTTTTGGCATATTTGCTGCTCTTGCTCTTTCTAAGACTGCCCTTAATCTTGGGTTTGTTTCTGGATCTCCCCCACCTTCTTTAGCAGCAACTATAATTTCCCTAATCAACTTTGTAAAAATCTTTGATTTTTTCGCATCTTGGGCAGCTTTTCTGTGCTTAATATTTGCCCACTTGTTGTGACCTGACATTTTTTTACCTCCTTCAAAAAATCCTTATCATCTACATTATACCATAAATCATTTTCTATCTTCCGGTTTTATAACCTTATCTATCAAACCGTAGTCTAAAGCTTCCTCAGGTGTCATAAAAAAGTCTCTATCTGTGTCTTTTTCAATTCTTTCGATTGGTTGGCCCGTATGAAAACTTAGTATCTCATTAATTTTATTTTTTATTCTTAAAAGCTCTTTTGTCATTATCTCCACATCTTTTGCAGGACCTTCTGCTCCACCAAGTGGTTGATGAATCATTATTCTGCTATTTGGCAAAGAAAATCTCTTTCCTTTTGTACCTCCAGCAAGCAAAACAGCTCCCATAGATGCTGCTTGGCCTATACAAATTGTAGCAACATCACATTTTATATACTGCATAGTATCATATATAGCAAGCCCTGCACTTACAGAACCACCAGGCGAATTTATATAAAGTTGAATATCTTTATCAGGATCTTCTGCTTCTAAAAACAAGAGCTGGGCTACAACCAAATTAGCGACATGATCATCTATTGCACTTCCTAAAAATACTATTCTATCTTTAAGAAGCCTTGAGTATATATCGTATGCTCTTTCATATTTTCCGTTGCTTTCAACAACCATTGGAACGTACTGATTAATTATTTCCTTCATCCTCGCCACCTTCTTTGTTTATATCAACAATTTCCCTCTCAACATTTTCTGAAATCTTATCTAAAACCTTATCAACAAAAATCATATTTTCTACTTCATTTCTTACTTCTGCCCTTTCTTTAACTAATACTTTTGCCCTTTCAACACTAATACCCCAATATGGAGCAAGAATTTCTGCATATTTTTCAAGCTCTTCATCAGTTGCTTTTCTTTCAATATTGTATTCTTTAGCAATCTTTTCAATTGCTGCTTCCTTTTTCAATTCGCTAACATAGTATTCTCTAATTGCTTCTTTAGCCTTATCTTCACTATCGTATTTTTTTACGTACTCTTCGTATTTACCTTCCTCTTTCATGTTGTTTACAATCAATCTTACTGCATAATCAATCGTTTTTTCTGAAATAAACAATTCTGTTGCTTCTGGAAGTTGTGCAAGAATTTGCTCTCTAATTGAATGCTTTATTTCATCATCGTATATTTTTGTACCTTCTTCTAAAATTTTATTTTTCAATTCATCAAGTGTTTCTAAATGCATTTCAGCCAAATTGTTCTTTACAAATTCATCGGTAAGTTCAGGAAGAATTCTCTTGTAAACATCTAAAATCTCTATTTTGTAGTTATAAACTATTTTTTCTTCTTCACCTTTTTGAAATTCTCTATCAAATTCAACAACATCGCCTTTTTTGTGTCCTACAAGATTTTGAATCGTAGGTCTTTCATCATCTTTATAGAGTACATACTCATCTTCATTACCATCGACCAAAACCTTTCCCGTTTCTTTGTTAGTTACGTATGTCTTAACTCTTACTAAATCATCAAACTCTGCTGGTCCTTCTTTTGGCTCTAATACTGCATTTTCCTCTCTTAATGTTTTTAATCTTAAATCAAGATAATTTTCTAAAACTTGATCTTTGTTTGCTACTTTCACCTTAATTTTCTCAAAATCTACTTTTGCTACTGGTTTTTTGTGAAAATTAACAACTATTCTTGCACTTTCACTATTTATTTCTTTTTCTGCAATTTCTGGTATAAGTAACAAATTTGACTCTTCCTCAAATGATTTATATGTTTCTTCAACTAATTGTTCGAAAACAAAATAATCATAAAAATCCTTTCCAAATCTAGCTTTAAAAACAGAAAGAGGAACTTTACCCTTCCTAAATCCCTCTATAGTGTACTTTCTATTAAGTTCGTTTAATGTTCTCTTTTCAGCTCTTTGTATCTCTGCAGAATCAAATATAAATTCTTTTGTCACAATGTTTTTATCAACACTAAGTTCTTTAATTTCCATACCGCACCTCCTCAAGAGTAAAAAAGGGGGTATTCCCCCTTACTCTTCTATTACAAGCTTAATTAATGACATTTCTGCACCGTCGCCTCTTCTTGGGCCAACCTTATAAATTGCTGTATATCCACCTTGTCTGTCTAAGTATTTTGGAGCAATTTCATCGACTAATTTGTTCACCAATCTTCTATCTCCAAGTGCTTTGAATATTTCTCTTCTCAATGCAACTTCTCTTTCCTTTTTATCAGCTTTTTTTGCTTTTACAGCCTTTGTCATTAACTTTTCAAAGAAAATTTGTACAGCCTTTGCCTTTGGAGTTGTTGTAATTATACTACCGTGTTCAACAATTTCTCTTGAGAGATTTCTTAAAGTTGCTTTTCTATGACTTCCATATCTACCTATTCTGTGTCTTTTCATTCGATGTCTCATTTCAACTTTCCCCCTTTCCGAAGCTGAGCCCAAACTTTTCCATCAACTTTTCTTTTACTTCATCAAGTGATTTTTGACCAAAATTTTTGATTTTCAATAGTTCCTCTTCTCCTCTACTCAACAAATCACCAATTGTTTCAATTTTATCGCGTTTTAAGCAATTTAGTGCACGCATTGATAAATCTAACTCATCAATTTTTCTACTCAAAATATCATTTTCATCAACAACTTCTTCTTCCTCAACTGTACTTACTTCACTTACTTCAGCGATATCATTTTCTTCATCAAATTCTCCGAAACTTTCTTCAATAATCCTAAAGTGATCATTTATTATTTTAACAGCTTTCTTTAATGCATCTGATGGCTTAATGTTTTTCTTTGTCCATATTTCCAATACTAACTTATCATAGTCTGTTTTTTTACCAACCCTAACATTCTCTGCAATCCAGTTAACTTTTAAAACTGGGTTATAAACTCCATCTAAAACTATCCAGCCTATATCAGGTTTTTCGTTTCTTTCTGCTGCAGGTACAAATCCTTTCCCTATAGTTGCATAAAGCTTTATTTCTAGGTCTGCATCTTCATTTAAAGTTGCAATATGTAAATTAGGATTTGTTACACTCACACCTGCTGGGACTATTATATCCCCTGCTTTTATCTCACCAGCACCTTTATGTTGAATTGTCAACTCAACTGGCTCTTCTACATAATCTTCCATTGAAAGCTGAACCTTTTTTAAATTTAAAAGAATCTCAAGAATATCTTCTTTTACACCTTCGATAGTATCAAATTCATGATATTTTTCTGGCCTTACAAATTTTACATCCGTTATTGCAAGAGAAGGTATTGAAGATAGCAAAACTCTTCTCAATGTATTTCCAATTGTTGTAGCATAACCTTTTTCAAGAGGAGAAAGCACATAACGTGCATAATAGTAATCATCCGATTCTTTGTGCTCCTCCATCTTAAGTCTTTTAGGCATAACAAATTCCATATTTTATCACCTCGAGTACAATTCGATAATTGCTTGTACATCAACTGGAAGATCAATAACTTCTTCTAGTTTTGGATTTCTTTCGTATGTACCTTTATAATTTTCATAATCAACTGTGAGCCAAGGCATTCTATTTTTATCTTTATTCAACTCAATTGCGTTTTTAACTGGTAAAATATCTCTACTCTTTTCCCTTATTTCTATTACATCACCTGGTCTTACTTGGTAAGAAGGAATAGTAACCTTTCTACCATTTACCAAAACATGTCCATGATTTACTAGCTGCCTTGCAGTTGTTCTATTAACTGCAAATCCGAGTCTATATACTACGTTATCGAGTCTTCTTTCTACTTGAACTACAAGATTTTCACGGGTATCTCCTGATTTTCTGGAAGCTGTTTCATAATATCTTCTAAATTGCGTTTCAAGAACTCCGTAAATTCTCTTCATTGTTTGTTTTGCCCTCAATTGAATTCCGTATTGAGTTAATTTTTTCTTGTCTCTTCCATGATCACCTGGAGCAAAAGGTCTTCTATCAAAAGCACATTTATCTGTAAAGCACCTTTCACCTTTCAGGTACAACTTCATTCCTTCGCGTCTGCAAAGTTTACATTGTGGACCTGTATATCTAGCCATTTATTTCCCTCCCTTAAACTCTTTTCTTCTTTGGCCTACAGCCATTGAATGGAATTGGTGTAACATCTTTTATTACTCCTATCTCGAGTCCAGCTGCTTGGAATGTTCTTATTGCAGCTTCTCTTCCTGAACCTGGACCTTTTACCAAAATGTCAACTTTTTTCATACCAAGCTTGACTGCTTCTTTAGCAACCTGGTCAGCTGCAAGCTGTGCTGCATATGGAGTACCTTTTCTTGTTCCTTGAAATCCTGCAGTTCCTCCACTACCCCAGGTGATTACTTTACCATCTGGATCGGTCAAAGTAATTATTGTATTGTTATATGTTGATTTTATGTGAACTACTCCACGATCAACTGTTAATTTCTTTTTTCTTTTTACTACTCTACGTGTTTTTTTGGCCATTTATGTCCCTCCCTATTTTTTCTTTTTGATTCTGCTTGGTCTTGGACCTTTTCTAGTTCTTGCATTTGATTTTGTTTTTTGACCTCTAACTGGCAAACCCAATTTGTGTCTAAATCCTCTATAACATCCAATGTCAATTAGCCTTTTTATATTTTGCATAACTTCAGTTCTCAATTCACCTTCAACTTTGAAATTTTGTTGAATGTATGTTGCTATTTTACTTATTTCTTCATCGTTTAATTCTCTAACTCTTTTATCTGGATCAATATTTGTTGCTTCACAAATTTGTTTTGCTCTTGTTCTACCAATACCGTATATATATGTAAGCGCTATTTCTACCTTCTTGTCGTTTGGTATTTCAACACCGACGATACGAGCCATCTATCTCCCTCCTCAACCCTGCTTCTGATTATGCTTTGGATTTACTTTACAAATTACATATACTCTTCCTTTTCTTTTTATTATCTTACAATGCTCGCATCTTTTCTTTACTGAGGATTGCACTTTCATAGTTCCTCTCTCCTTTCTTTTTATGACTTTTTCCTATAGACTATTCTTCCCTTAGTTAAGTCGTAGATAGTAAGTTCAACAACAACTTTGTCTCCAGGCACTAGCCTTATAAAATTCTTTCGCATTTTTCCACTAATATGTGCCAAGATTTTGTGGCCGTTTTCAAGCTCTACTCTAAACATTGCATTAGGTAAAGCCTCAACAATTGTACCTTCCATCTTAATAATATCTTCCTTATTCGACAAATCCATCACCCCGCCGGGTTAAAACTTCACATCCATCCTTTTTTACTAACAATGTGTGTTCAAAATGTGCCGCTCTTTTCCCATCTTTAGTAACCACAGTCCAACCATCATCCAAAATTACTACGTGCCAGCCGCCTTCAGTAACCATTGGTTCTATAGCAATTGTCATACCTTCTCTGAGTATTACTCCCGTTCCTTTTTTACCATAATTTGGTATTTGAGGATCTTCGTGTAATTTTTTCCCGACTCCATGCCCCACAAAATCTCTAACAACATTAAATCCATTTTCTTCAACATATTTTTGTATCTCGTATGATACATCTCCTAATCTAATTCCAGCTCTTACAGTCTCTATAGCTATTTCCAAAGACTTTTTTGTGACTTCTACTAACTTTGTACCAATCTCATCTGTTTCACCGATTATATACGTATACGCTCCATCACCATAGTACCCTTCATATATTGCACCAACATCTATTGAAACTATATCCCCTTTTTTAAACACTTTCTTTTTCAAAGGAAAACCATGAATAACTTCGTCATTTACTGAAACAGTTGTAATATATGGATAACCGTTATAACCTTTAAATGCAGGTGCACATTTCAACTCTTTCAAAATTTTTTCAGCAAGAAGCTCAATGTCCCAAGCACTAGCTCCTTCAACTGCTACTTTTTTAGCCTCTGATAATATAGTTCCAACCGCTTGAGAAGCTATTTTTATCTTTTCAATTTCTTCCTTTGATTTAATATAAATCAACTTCCTCACCTTCTGATAATATTTAATACTTCTTTTATTACTGAATCAACATCTAAAGCACCATTAACTGTAAAAAGTTTGTTAGATTTTTGATAATATTCTATTACAGGATATGTGTTTTCCATATAAACTTTGTATCTTTTTCTTACTACTTCTTCTTTATCATCTTCTCTTTGGTAAAGATTACCACCACAGACATCACATTTTCCATCAACCTTTGGAGGTAGTGTAATTAAATTGTATATCTTTCCACAATTACTACATATTCTTCTATTACTAATTCTTTTAACTACTTCCTCTTCATCAACTTCAAAATAAATCACATAATCTAAATCTTTTCCAAGCGACCTCATTATTTCATCTAATGCTTTTGCTTGAGCTACCGTTCTTGGAAAACCGTCCAAGATAAAGCCATTTTTACAATCTTCTTTAGACAATCTATCTTTGACAATTGAGTTAGTTAAATCATCTGGCACTAGATCCCCGCGTTTTAATATTTCCTCAACCTTTTTTCCAAGCTCACTTTTAGAAGCAACTGCTTCTCTAAACATATCACCAGTTGATATGTGTGGTATATTGAGCATTTCTACTAATCTTTTAGCATATGTTCCTTTACCTGCCCCGGGGGGCCCCAGGAAGACCATATTCATATTTATCATCTCCTTCCTGGGAGTTTACCCTTTTTAACAAAACCTTCGTAATTTCTCATAATCAAGTGTGCTTCCATTTGTTGAGCTATGTCAAGAGCCACACCAACTGCAATCAAGGCACTTGTTCCACCTAACCAAATATTTACCCCCGTCACACCTTGAACAAGATAAGGAACAAGTGCTATTGCTACCAAAAAGAGTGCTCCGACAAATGTTATTCTATTTAATACTCTTGTTATATATTGTTCTGTTGGTTTTCCAGGTCTTATACCAGGAATGTAACCTCCGTAGCTCTTAATATTCTGTGCAATATCTTTTGGATCAAAGACAACAACACTATAAAAGTACGTAAAGAAGAAAATCAACACTGCATAAATTGTAATTACTAATGGACTGGTCATTGAGAATAAGGATTTTGCCGTCTCAGAGTTTGTAAGTTGTGCAATTCCAACTGGAATGGAAACAATTGCCCAACCAAAAATTATAGGTATAACACCACTGTGATTAACTTTAATTGGTATATGGGTTGATGTTCCACCATAAATTCTTCTTCCAACCATTCTTGAAGCATATTGAACCATTATTCTTCTTTCTGCTTGTTGTACATAAATAATTCCAATAACCATCAAGAACATTACACCAAGTAAGAAAATCCATTCAAAGATATTCAAACCACCAAGAACTGCTGTTCTAAAGTAAGTTGGATATCTTGCAACAATTCCAGCAAATATTAAAACACTAATTCCGTTTCCAATACCTTTTTCGGTAATCCTATCACCAATCCAAAGTAAGAACATTGTTCCAGCAAGAAGAGAAACTGTTGCCAAAAATACAAAAGTCCAAAGTGGAATGACAAGAATATTTTCAAACCCTCTTGCAAGTCCAAAGGAAATAACAAATGCTTGAATTGCACCAAGTAAAACTGTTAAATTTCTTGTTATTCTTTGGAATTTCTTTCTTCCTTCTTCTCCTTCTTTCAACATTTCCTTTAATGAAGGAATAACTGAAGAAAGCAATTGCAAAATAATAGACGCGTTAATGTAAGGTGTAACACTCAAAGCAAAAATAGAAAAACTTCTAAACGCACCACCGGTAAATACATCATAAAAACTTAACAAGCCCCCTGCACTACCTGTACCCATTTGAGAAAAGGCAGCCCCCCATGCCTTTAAGTTCACCCCAGGAACCGGAATATATATACCTAGTCTAAAAACAATTAACATTAACAGAGTAAATACTATTCTATCGCGCAATTCAGGAATTTTAAATGCGTTCTTTAACGCTTTCCACATTATTAAATCACCTCTGCCTTGCCGCCTACGGCTTCAATCTTCCTCCTGGCACTTGAACTAAAGGCATGGGCTACTACTGTCAGAGGTTTTGTAATTTCTCCATTTCCTAAAATTTTAACTCCATCATTGATTTTCTTAATTAAACCAACTTCAAGTAATTTTTCAGGTGTTACTTCATCACCAGAATTAAATTTTCTTTCAAGATCTTCAACGTTAACAACTGTATATACTTTCTTAGTAAAGTTTTTGAATCCAAATTTTGGAAGTCTTCTATGAATAGGTGTTTGACCACCTTCAAACCATGGATGAACTTTTCCAGTTCCTCTTGCTTTTTGACCTTTGTGACCCTTACCAGATGTTTTTCCTTTTCCAGAACCAATTCCTCTACCCACTCTAATTCTTTTTCTCATGGAACCAGGAGTAGGTCTTATATCTGATAACCTCATATTATATTACCTCCTTATTCCTCTATTTCCTCTACCTTAACTAAATGCCTTACTTTTCTAATCATACCTCTAATTTGAGGAACATCATCTTTTATTACTGTTGAATTTAACTTTCTTAATCCCAATCTTTTTACTGTATCTTTTTGATCATATTTATAACCTATTGGACTTTTAACAAGTGTAATTTTTAATTTTTTCATTTATTAACCCTCCTTTTTTACACCATAGATAACTTCTTGTGGAGTAATGTCTCTCAACTGTGCAATTTTTTCCAATGATAGGAGGTTTTTCAAACCATTAACTGTTGCTTGTGCTAGCACAACAGGGTTTGTTGAACCGCTTGTTTTTGTAAGAATGTTGTGAATTCCTGCAAGCTCAACAACAGCACGGACGGTTCCATTTGAGATTATACCTGTACCAGGTGCTGCTGGTTTAAGTAAAACTTTTGCTGCATCTTGTCTTCCAACAATTTCGTGAGGAATTGTTCCGTTATAAATTGGTACTTCAAATACATTTCTTCTTGCAGCGGATAAAGCTTTCCTTATTGCATCTGGTACTTCTCTTGCTTTACCTACTCCGACTCCTACTTTTCCATTTCTATTTCCAACAACAGCTAAAACTCTAAATGATAAATTTTTTCCACCCTTAGTAACTTTTGTTGTTCTTCTTATTTCAACTATTCTTTCTTCAAAGTCTTCCCTTGTATTTCTTATCTTCTGTGCAATGTCTGCCATTCAGTGCACCTCCCTTAAAATTCCAAGCCTGCTTCTCTGGCACCTTCTGCAAGTTCTGCAACTCTTCCGTGATATCTGTAGCCACCTCTATCAAATACTACTTTCTTAATGCCTTTTTCAATTGCTCTTTTACCAATTAATTTCCCAACTTCTCTTGCTGCTTCCTTGTTCCAGGTCTTTTTCAAAGTTTCTCTTAATTCCTTATCCAATGTTGATGCTGCAACCAACGTGTGTCCCTTATCATCATCTATTATTTGAGCATAAATATGTTTTTCGCTTTTGTATACACACAATCTTGGTCTATCTGCAGTTCCATGGATTTTTTTTCTGATACTTAGGTGTCTCTTTTTCCTTCTCCAATTCCTGTTCTCTTTTTTTATCATCTCAGTGTACCCCCTTTATGCTTTCTTTCCTTCTTTCAATCTTACTACTTCTCCTACGTATCTAATACCTTTTCCTGAGTAGACATTTGGTTCTCTCCATTTTCTAATATCTGCTGCAACTTGTCCTACTCTTTGTTTATCAATTCCGCTAACAATTATTTTATTTGGACTTGGTACTTCTACTTTTACATCAGAAGGAATTTCCATTTCTACTGGATGGGCATATCCAAGATTCATAACAAGTTTCTTTCCTTGTAACTGTGCCCTGTAACCTATTCCAACAATTTCAAGTTCCTTTTTAAATCCTTTAGTAACTCCAATTACCATATTGTTAAATAATCTCCAATATGTTCCTGTAAACATCTTCATCTTTTTCAAATCTGATCTTCTTTTCATGTAATCAACATTAGGTTTTACATTCATTTCATTGCCATTAATTTCAACTTTAACGTATGGTAAAAAATCTTGTTTTAATTCACCAAGTGGTCCTTTTACTTTTAAGACATTTCCCTCAACTTTTACTTCTACTCCGTTTGGTATAACAATAGGTTTATTTGCTATACGGGACATTGAGTACACCTCCTTACCAAATATAGGCAATAACTTCTCCGCCAACACCGATTTCTCTTGCTTGCTTGTCAGTTAACACACCTTTTGATGTTGTTAAAATAGCTATACCTAATCCATTCTTAACCTTTGGAAGATTATCTTTTCCAACATATATTCTTCTTCCAGGTTTTGAAACTCTTACAATACCATGAATTACCCTTTCTCTATTTCTTCTTGTACCTTTGTATTTCATGTGAATTCTTATTATTCCCTGTTTTCCATCTTCAATATATGTGTAATCTTTTATAAATCCTTCTCTTTTTAATATTTCAGCAATTTCTTTTTTCAAGTTTGATGCTGGTACATCTACTTGTTCTTTTAATGCAACATTTGCATTCCTTATTCGAGTGAGCATGTCAGCTATTGGATCGCTCCACATTGTATTCCCCTCCTTTTACCATGTTGCCTTCCTAACTCCCGGGAGTTTTCCCTCATTGGCCATTTTTCTGAAACAAACTCTACAAATACCAAATTCTCTATACACGGAATGTGCTCTTCCACAAATCTTACATCTTGTATATTCTCTGGTTTTAAATTTCTTTGGCTTTTTCCATCTTTCAACAAGACCTTTTCTTGCCATATTTAAACCTCCTTATTATCTTTTAAACGGGAATCCAAAGAGCTCTAATAATTTTCTTGCTTCATCATCTGTTTTAGCAGTTGTAACAATTACAATATCCATTCCTTGGACTCTTCTAACTTGATCTGGAGATATTTCAGGAAAGACCAACTGTTCCGTCAATCCAAATGAATAATTTCCTCTACCATCAAAACCATTTGGATTCAATCCTCTAAAGTCTCTAACTTTTGGAAGAACCAAATTAATAAGTTTGTACAAGAAGTTGTACATGTTAACTCCTCTTAATGTTACTTTCAAACCTATTGGCATTCCTTTTCTTATTTTAAAGTTAGAGATACTCTTTTTTGCTTTTGTAACAACAGGTTTTTGACCTGCAATAAGTGCTAATTCTTTTGCATGGATATCAATAACATCTTTATTTCTTGAACCTTCACCGATACCCATATTAATAACTATTTTTTCTAGTCTTGGAACTTGATGAATATTTTTATATCCAAATTCTTTCATCATTGCAGGTTTGATTTCATTTTCATACTTTTCTTTCAATGGTATGTACTGCATGCTCTATGCCTCCTTACTTATCTATGACTTCTCCACACTTCTTACAGTACCTTACTTTTGTTCCATCTTCTAAAAATCTAAATCCAACTCTTGTTGCTTTTCCACAGCTTGGGCACACTAATGCAACCTTACAAGCATAAATTGGTGATTCTTTCTCAATAATTCCACCTTGTCTCATTTGTGCATTTGGTCTTTGATGTCTTTTTACAACATTTACTCCTCTTACAACTACTTTATCTTCTTTTGGAATTACTCTTACAACTTCACCTGTTTTTCCTTTATCTTTTCCAGAAAGTACCATTACTGTATCGCCTTTTCTTATTTTCCTTGCCACTTCACATCACCCCTTAAAATACTTCAGGCGCTAAGGAGACAATTTTCATAAATCCTTTTTCTCTTAATTCCTTTGCAACTGGGCCAAAAACACGTGTCCCCTTAGGCTCGTTATATTTATCTAGTACGACAGCGGCATTATCATCAAAACGAATATAAGTACCATCTGGTCTTCTAATTTCTTTTTTCGTTCTAACAATAACAGCCTTTACAACATCACCTTTCTTTAAATCTCCGTTTGGTACTGCATCTCTAACACTACATACAACTACGTCTCCTACTGTTCCCCATTTTCTCCTTGAACCGCCCATTACTCTAATAACTCTTAAAAGTTTTGCTCCCGAGTTGTCTGCAACATTGAGGTAGCTTTCATTAATTATCATCACTACTACCTCCTTCCAATTCTTCGTCTAAAGTCTCATCTGCAAAAACTGATCTTTCCACTATTCTAAGTACTCTCCATCTTTTTAATTTACTTAAAGGTCTTGATTCAATAATTTCAACTATATCTCCGTCTCTACATTCGTTATTTTCATCGTGTGCATAATACTTTTTTGTTCTCTTAATATATTTCCCCACTCTCGGGTGTTTTACTAATGTACTAACTGCAACTACAACTGTTTTATCCATTTTATCGCTTACAACTTCGCCAATCAATTTCTTTTTAGGCATGTCAATTACCTCCTTACACCCAATTCTCTTTCCCTGAGAATTGTTTTGATTCTTGCTATGTCTTTCCTTGTCTTTGAAATTTGACTGTAGTCCGTAAGTTGTCCCAAAACGTTCTGGAATCTCAAGTTCATGAGTGTTCTTTTCTTTTCTTCTAATAAATTCATCAATTCTTCATTTGTTAAATTTCTAAGTTCAGCAGCCTTCATACTGCTTCACCACCTATCTCATGTCTTTTTACTATTTTTGTTCTTATTGGAAGTTTTGTAGCAGCATATTCTAATGCTTCTCTAGCAAGCTTTTCATCTACTCCTCCAATTTCAAATAATATTTTACCTGGTTTTACTACTGCTACCCAACCTTCAACGTTTCCTTTACCTTTACCTAGCTTACTCTCAGCCGGGTGTTTTGTATATGATTTATCAGGAAAAACTCTAATCCAAAGTTTACCTGTTTTCTTTAAAGTTCTTGTAATTGCAATTCTACATGCTTCTATCTGTTGTGCTGTAATCCAATGTGACTCCATAGCTTTAAGCCCATATTCTCCAAAGTTTACTAATGCTCCGCCCTTTGCATTTCCTTTCATTCTACCTCTGTGTTGTTTTCTGTACTTAACTCTTTTTGGCATTAACATGTCGTACTACCTCCTTTAGACGTCAGATATCGGCGTCGCCTTTATAAATCCATACTTTAATACCAATTGTACCATATTTTGTTTCAGCTCTAGCTGTGCCATAATCGATTATTGATTTTATAGTTTGAAGTGGAAGTCTTCCTTTCAAATACCACTCTGTTCTTGCAATTTCTGCACCTGCAAGTCTTCCAGAAACCATTATTTTTATACCCTTTGCACCTTTTTTCATAGCATTAAAGATAGCTTTTTTCATTACTACTTTGTAAGATGCACGTTTTTCAATTCTGCTTGCAATATTTTCTGCTACTAATTGTGCATCAACTTCAGGATTTTTAATTTCCTCAACATTGACTATAAATCTTCTGTTAAATCTCTTCTCAAGTTCTTGTCTTAATTCTGTTATTTCTGCACCTTTTTTACCTATGATTATTCCTGGTCTTGCAGATTTTATAATTGCAATTACTCTTTCTGAGTCTGGCCTTTCAATAACAATCTCACTAATTCCTGCTTGTGCATATTTATTCTTTATAACTTTTCTAATTTCTTCGTCTTCAAGCAAGTATTCCTTGTAATTCTTTTCATTAAACCATGTTGCCTGCCAATCTGCTGTTATCCCGAGCCTGAAGCCGCGTGGATGAACTTTTTGACCCACCTTACCACCTCACCTTTCTATCACTTTTCTTCCTTTGCAGCCTTTTCGGCTTCCTTGTCTCTAACAATTACTGTAATATGGGACATCCTTTTTTGAATTATATCTGCACTTCCTCTACCTCTTGGCCAAATTCTTTTCATTCTTGGACCATCGTTTACATAGCATGTGTAAACATATAAATTTTCCTCGTTAAGCCCATGGTTATTAACAGCATTTGCCACTGCTGATTTTAACACATTTTTTATAAGTCTTGCAGCCTTTTTTGGAGAAAACTCAAGAATTGTAAAAGCTTCTGAAACATTTTTACCTTTAATTGAATTTGCAACACTTCTTGCTTTTCTTGGAGAAATTCTAACAAATTTTGCTACTGCTTTTGCTTCATACACTGGCATTGTTGCTAATTTTTCTTTTCTCTCTCTATGGAATTTGGAACGTTTCATTCCGTTTCTCTTTATGAGAACTTGCATTGTTTCCACCCTCCTCACTTTTTAACCTGACCCTTGCTAGCAGACTTATCAGCGTGTCCTCCAAATCTTCTGGTAAATGAAAATTCACCTAATCTATGACCAACCATATTTTCTGTAATGTATACTGGAATGTGTTTTAAACCATTATATACTGCTATTGTATGCCCAACCATTTCAGGTACTATCATACTTGCTCTGCTCCATGTTTTAATTATTTTCTTCTCGCCTGCTTCGTTAAGTTGTCTTATTTTTTTTAGTAACTTGGGATCTACATAAGGTCCCTTTTTCGTGGACCTGCCCATCGTTGCACCTCCTCATTAACCATTTCTTCTTCTTACAATCAATTTATCTGATGCTTTCTTTCCTCTTCTTGTTTTATAACCTTTAGCAAGTTGACCCCATGGACTTTGTGGATGGTGTCCTTTTCCTCTTCCTTCACCACCACCATGTGGGTGGTCAACTGGATTCATTGCAACACCTCTAACATGTGGTTTTCTACCTTTCCATCTTACTCTTCCTGCTTTTCCATCAACTTCGTTTTTGTGATCTTCATTTCCAACTACTCCGATTGTTGCGTAACATTTTACTGGAACTTTTCTAAGCTCACCTGATGGCATTCTCAATAATGCGTATTTCCCTTCTTTTGCCATCAATTGGCATGATGTTCCAGCGGATCTTGCTATTTGACCACCTTTTCCAGGAATAAACTCAACGTTATGAACAATTGTACCAACTGGAATATTTTCAAGTGGTAATGCATTACCTGGCTTAATCTCTGCATCAGGACCATTCAATACTGTATCACCAACATTTAAACCCTGAGGAGCTAATATATATCTTTTTTCACCATCTGCATAGACAAGCAATGCTATTCTTGCCGTTCTATTTGGATCGTATTCAATAGATACAACTCTAGCTGGTACTCCTACTTTATCTCTTTTAAAATCAATGATTCTGTATCTTCTTTTGTGCCCGCCACCTCTAAATCTTACAGTTACTCTTCCATAGCTATTTCTTCCACCTGTCTTTTTAAGTGGAGCAATTAATGATTTTTCCGGTTCTTTTTTAGTAATTTCGGAAAAATCAGGTATTATCATTTGTCTTCTTGCAGGGCTTGTTGGTTTAAATCTTCTAAGACCCATCATTATTCACCCCTTTTAATGTTCTCCTTCTAATTCCTTAATCGTGTACCCTTCTTTAAGAGTTACTATAGCCTTTTTCCAAGATTTAGTATATCCTTGTCTTGCCATTGCACCGCGTCTTAAATCTCTTTTTGGTTTTGGCTTTACGTTTATCACGTTAACCTTTTCAACTTTTACATTAAACAATTTTTCTACAGCTTCCTTTATAAGTGGTTTATTGGCATCTTTAGAAACTTCAAAAACGTACTTTCTATCTTCTCTGGCATAATATGATTTTTCACTAACAATTGGTCTAATAATAACATCTGCGTAGTTCTTCATTAGCCAAGCACCTCCTCGATCTTCTGGACGGTACCTTGGAGGAGCACAAGTTTGTCATGATTCAAAATATCATATACGTTCAATCCATCAATGTTTGTTCTGTCAACACCAGGATTGTCTGCAATGATAACTTTAACTCCTGGAATATTGCGTCCAGAAATCTTAACATTAACATATTCCTCAACTTTCTTTGGAAGAACAACCAAAACTTTTTGATTTTCAAGTCCCAAGTTCTTTAAAACTTCTCTCAAGTCTTTTGTTTTTGGTCTTTTGAATTTAATCTCATCAACAACGATAAGATTTCCTTCTTTGAGTCTTAAAGATAAAGCTGACTTTAATGCAAGTCTTTTCATTTTTTTGTTCAATCTCTTAAAATAAACTCTTGGTTTTGGACCGTGGGCTACACCACCGTGTCTCCAATGTGGTGCTCTAATTGAACCTTGTCTTGCTCTACCTGTGTGTTTTTGAATCCAAGGTTTTCTTCCGCCGCCGGACACTTCTCCGCGTGTTTTTGTAGAAGCTGTTCCTGCTCTTGCATTTGTAAGTTGCATATCAACATAGCGCCAAATAACATCAAAATTTGGCTCGATAGCAAATACTTCATCTTTTAAATCAATTGGTCCGATGTTTTCACCTTTTGAGTTAAACAAACTAACTTTTGCCATCCCTAATGCCTCCTTTTTTCATTTTCGAGGCTTGCACTTATCCTCTTTTAGCAGTTCTAATAAGGACAAGGCCGCCTCTCGCTCCTGGGACGCCACCTTTTACTGCTATTAAATTATTCTCTACGTCTATTTTAACAATTTCTGAGTTCAATATTGTTACACGTTCGTTACCATATTGTCCCGGCATCTTTTTTCCTTTGAAAATTCTTGCAGGTTCTGAGTGCTGACCAACAGAACCTAGTTCTCTATGGAATTTTGCACCATGAGATTTTGGTCCGCCTCTAAATCCCCATCTTTTCATTGCACCAGCAAAACCTCTTCCTTTGGACCAACCTGTAATATCTATTTTATCACCTTCGGCAAAAATATCAACCTTTATTTCTTGTCCAAGTTCGAATTCTTCTGGATTTTCTACTCTGAATTCTTTTAATATTTTCAATGGTTTGACACCTGCTTTTTTGAAAACACCTTCCATTGGCTTATTAACTTTTTTTGCTTCCTCAAAACCAATCTGTATTGCATTGTATCCATCTGTATCTATTGTTTTCTTCTGAACAACATAACAAGGACCAGCTTTTATAACTGTTACAGGAATGACTTTATCATCCTTAAAGATTCGGGTCATTCCAACTTTTCTTCCAATAATCATTTTCATCTCTAGCACCTCCAAGTTCAAATCACAAGTTGATTTCAACGTCAACTCCAGCTGGAAGATTAATCTTCATCAAAGCATCTATAGTTTTTGGTGATGGTTCCAAAATATCAATTAATCTCTTGTGAATTCTCTTTTCAAATTGTTCCCTTGAATCCTTATGCTTTAATGGTGATCTTAAAACAACATAAAGTGTTCTTTCAGTTGGCAATGGAATTGGACCTGAAACCTTTGCATTTGTTTGCTTTACAATTTCAACAATTTTTTTTGCTGATTCATCTAACAATTTATGATCATATGCCTTCAACCTAATTCTTATCTTCTGTCCTGGCATTTTGTTCCCTCCCTTTTTATTTCAGGAAGAAAGGGGGAAATTCCCCCTTTCTAAAATTTATTTTACTCAACAATTGCTGTTACAACACCTGCTCCGACTGTTCTTCCACCTTCGCGGATAGCAAATCTCATTCCTTCTTCAATAGCTACTGGATAGATAAGTTTAATTGTCATTTCAACATTGTCACCAGGCATTACCATTTCAACACCTGCTGGGAAGTCAATTAATTCTCCAGTAACATCAGCTGTTCTAATGAAGAATTGTGGTTTGTAACCTTTTTGGAATGGAGTGTGTCTTCCTCCTTCTTCTTTCTTCAATACGTAAACTTGTGCTTTGAATGTTGTGTGAGGAGTAATTGATCCTGGTTTTGCAAGAACTTGTCCTCTTTCAACTTCGTCCTTGTCAATACCTCTTAACAAACATCCAACGTTGTCACCAGCAAGACCTTCGTCAAGGATCTTTCTGAACATCTCAACACTTGTAACAACTGTTTTCTTTATATCGTAGCTCATACCAATAATTTCAACTTCGTCACCGGGTCTGATAACACCACGTTCGATTCTTCCTGTAACAACTGTACCCCTACCTGTGATTGAAAATACGTCTTCAACAGGCATTAAGAATGGTTTGTCTGTTTCCCTTTGTGGTTCTGGGAAGTAAGAATCCATTGTATCAAGTAATTCTTTTATAGGTGCGTATACTGGATCGTTTGGATCATCTGGACCTTCAACTGCTTTAAGTGCAGAACCTCTTACTACTGGAAGATCGTCACCTGGGAATTCGTATTTGTTGAGAAGTTCCCTAACTTCCATTTCAACTAAGTCAATTAATTCTTCATCATCAACCATATCTGTTTTGTTAATGAAGACTATCATTGCAGGAACGTTAACTTGTCTTGCAAGAAGAACGTGTTCTCTTGTTTGTGGCATTGGTCCGTCTGTTGCAGCAACAACAAGGATCGCTCCATCCATTTGAGCAGCACCAGTAATCATGTTCTTGATGTAGTCTGCGTGACCTGGACAGTCAATGTGCGCATAGTGTCTTGTTTCTGTTTCATATTCGATGTGTGAAATGTTAATTGTAATTCCTCTTTCTTTTTCTTCTGGTGCCTTATCGATTTGTTCGTATGGAGTATAATCTGCTCTACCAAAGAATGAAAGATACTTTGTTATAGCTGCTGTTAATGTTGTTTTTCCGTGGTCAATGTGTCCGATGGTACCTACGTTAAGGTGAGGTTTGCTTCTCACAAACTTTTCTTTTGCCATAATTCACCCTCCTTTATCCTTTGTGGATAACTATTTTGAAATAATTTTTTCCGCTAATTTATCTGGAACTTTTGCATAACGTTCCAAAACCATTGTGTATGTTGCACGACCTTGAGATAATGATCTCAAATCGGTTGCATACCCAAACATTTCAGACAATGGAACAAGCGCCTTTATTATTCTCAAATGTCCTCTTGACTCAAGTGTTTCAACATGTGCACGTCTTGAGTTTAAATCTGCTATTATGTTACCCATATATTCTTCAGGAGTCGTTACTTCTACTCTCATAATTGGTTCAAGTAAAATTGGTTTAGCCTTTTTAACTGCTTCTTTAAAAGCCATACTTGCTGCAATTTTAAATGCCATTTCAGATGAGTCAACTTCGTGATATGAACCATCCAAGAGTATTGCCTTTATTCCAACCATTGGATATCCTGCAAGCACACCACTTTGTGCAGCTTCCCTTACACCTTCTTCAACAGCTGGAATATATTCCTTAGGAATAACTCCACCAACGATCCTATCTTCAAATTCAAAAGTTTTACTTAAGTCAATTGGCTCAAATCTCATTATAACATGACCGTATTGTCCTCTACCACCGCTCTGTCTGATATACTTTCCTTCTGCTTCTGCCGGTTCTTGAATAGTTTCTCTATATGCAACTTGAGGTTGACCAACTCTTACTTTAGTGTTAAATTCTCTCTTTAATCTATCCACTATTATTTCAAGATGCAATTCACCCATTCCAGAAATAATAGTTTCACCTGTTTCGTGATCAACATAAGCTCTAAAAGATGGATCTTCATCGCTCAATAATGTTAATGCTTTAGAAAGCTTGTCTTGATCATTCTTTGTTTCAGGTTCAATTGCTATTGAAATAACTGGTTCCGGAAATTCCATTTTTTCTAAGATAACTGGTCTTTTTTCATCACAAAGGGTATCTCCAGTTTTTGTATCTTTTAATCCTATTGCCGCTACAATATCACCAGCTCTTACATATTCAACATCTTCTCTTTTATCTGCATGCATGAATATTAACCTTGAAATTCTTTCTTTTTTACCTTTAGTTGAGTTATATACATAACTTCCCTTTTCGAGTCTACCACTGTAAACTCTAAAGAATGTTAATTTTCCTACATATGGATCTGCCTGTATTTTAAAAGCTAAAGCTGTAAATGGTTCATCCTCTGATGGTTTAATTTGTACTTCTTCACCGTTTTGATTCCAACCTCTAACTGGTGGCATATCAAGTGGTGATGGAAGATATTCCAATATTCCATCTAAGAGAGGTTGAACACCTCTATTCATTTTTGCAGAACCACAAAATACTGGTGTTGCTTTATTTTCAATAGTTGCTTTTCTAAGTGCCTTTTTAATAAGATCATTTGATATTTCTTCTCCTTCAAGATAAAGCATCATTATCTCGTCATCTAATTCAGCAACTTTTTCTAACAAATCTTCTCTCATTTCCTCAGCTTTTGCCTTATACTTTTCTGGAATCTCTTCGTAAACCATTTCTGTACCATTTTCATCTAGCCATCTAATTGCTTTCATTTCTATTAAATCTATAACGCCTTCAAAAGAATCTTCAGCACCCATCGGCATTTGGACAGGTATAGGATTTGCTTTTAACCTGTCCACCATTGTTTGAACAGCCATTTCAAAATCTGCTCCAAGTTTATCCATTTTGTTCATGAAGGCAATCCTTGGAACGTTGTATTTATCAGCCTGTCTCCAAACTGTTTCAGATTGTGGTTCAACACCTGCTGCAGCATCAAAAACAGCAACTGCTCCATCTAAAACTCTTAAAGCACGTTCAACTTCTATTGTAAAGTCAACGTGCCCTGGAGTGTCAATAATATTAATACGATGGCCTTTCCACATACATGTGGTTGCAGCAGAAACTATGGTAATACCTCTTTCTTTTTCCTGAACCATCCAGTCCATTGTCGCTGTGCCATCATCAACGCTACCAATATTATGCTTTCTACCTGTGTAAAAAAGTATTCTTTCAGTAGTAGTAGTTTTACCAGCATCAATATGAGCCATTATTCCAATGTTCCTTAATTTTTTCAAGTCAACGTATATAGCCTGTATCTCCTTCATACTCTCCTCCTACTTACCATCTGAAGTGTGCAAATGCTCTGTTTGCTTCGGCCATTCTGTGAACATCTTCTTTCTTCTTAATCGCAGTTCCTGTATTATTAAATGCGTTAACAAGCTCTTCCCCAAGCTTTTCAGCCATTGGTCTACCTTTTTTTGATCTTGCTGCTTCAACAATCCATCTTAAAGCAAGAGAGGTCTTTCTTGGCTCTTCAACTTCAATTGGAACCTGATAAGTTGCACCACCGACTCTTCTTGGCCTTACTTCGACAAGTGGTCTTACATTATCAATTGCCTGATGTAAAGCTTCAAGCGGATCCTTTTTTGTTTTCTCTGACAAATATTCCATTGCTTTATATACAATTTTTTGTGCTATTGATTTTTTTCCATCCCACATTACTCTATTTATAAGTTTTGAAACCAATACATCGTTATATATTGGATCAGGTGGAACTTTTCTAACTTCTGCTCTCCTTCTTCTCATTTGTTATTCCCTCCCGACTTATTTCTTAGGTCTCTTAGCACCGTATTTACTTCTGGATTGTTTTCTATTTTCAACACCTGCTGCATCCAATGCTCCTCTAATAATCTTATACCTAATACCTGGTAAGTCTTTAACCCTTCCACCTCTTACCAAAACAACTGAGTGTTCCTGCAAGTTATGACCTATACCTGGAATATATGCTGTAACTTCTATTCCATTGCTTAATCTAACCCTAGCAATTTTTCTCAAAGCTGAGTTAGGTTTTTTTGGTGTCATCGTAGAAACCCTGACACAAACTCCTCTTTTTTGTGGATGTCCTTGAAGTGCTGGAGATTTTGATTTTTCCTTAATAACCTTTCTACCGTGCCTTACCAACTGATTAATTGTAGGCATCTAAACCCTCCCTTCGAAAACTCTTAAATTGTTCGATTCAGCCACGCCGCAAAACTTTACAAACTAAATTATACATATTTATATATAAAATCTCTTGAAAAATAAGTGAAGATTTTGTTTCATCCACTCTTTCGTGCGTTTTAATAAAGGTTCTTAGAAAAAAAGAGGGCTTATACAAGCCCTCTGGCTGGGGCGGTAGGACTCGAACCTACACTGCTGGAGCCAAAGTCCAGTGTCCTGCCAGTTAGACGACGCCCCAACTAAAAAAGATGGGGACTAACCCCACTGGTGGGTGCGGCAGGGATTGAACCTGCGGCCTCTTCCGCGTCAAGGAAGCGCTCTCCCACTGAGCTACGCACCCAGACCGAATTTTATTTTAACACACAAAAAAATATTGTCAAGAGTTATACAAAAATTTTTTTGAATTTTTCTTCTTTAAAGGTATAATAATAAATGAAAAAAAGCTTTGTGAGGTGAAGTCATGATAGTAACCGAAGAAAATTACTACTCAAGATTAGACAAATTTTTAAGAAAAAAACTTTTAAATTTACCTTTGAGTGCAATCTATAAATTAATCAGAACCGGAAAAATAAAAGTAAACGGAAAAAAAGTAAAAAATCCTTCATACAAGATAGAAATAGGTGATGAAATTACTATTGAAGAGGATATATCAAAATACAATAGGGAAATTAACAACAAAGTGGTTCCAATAAAAATGGACCTTGATATTGTATATGAAGATAATGATATTCTAATAATAAATAAACCAGCAGGTATTCCAATACACCCTGGCAAAGGAACACATATCGCTACATTAATCGAAGGATTAATGTACTATGGTCAAGAAAAAAATTTCACTCCACATCTTGTCCATAGATTAGATAAACATACATCCGGTATATTAATAATTGCAAAAAACACCCAAAGTGCAAGAGAATTAGGAGATATAATCGCCGGCCGTAGCATAAAAAAAGAATATATCGCTCTTTGCAAAGGCAAATTATCCAAAGAAGGAAAAATTGATATACCTCTTGAAAATAAACAAGCATTAACAACATTTATAACACAAAAAGTATATAAAACACATTTGGGAGAGTTTTCTCTTTTAAATGTAAATATTAAAACAGGAAGAAAACACCAAATAAGAAAACATTTAAGCCTAATAAATCATCCAATAATCGGAGATGACGTCTATGGTGATAAAAAGCTCAACCGTGAATTTAAAAGAGAATATGGTCTAAAAAGATATTTTTTACATTGTCACTCCATGGAATTTTACTTTAAAAATAAACATATAACAGCCACTGCTCCACTTTCAAAAGACCTAAAAAATGTATTAAAAAATCTCGAAAAGGGTGAATAATTTGAAAAGAATAGTTTCTCTCATTATTTTCTATTTTTTTAGCACATTATTTTCTATTACTATATATTTTAATACCTTCGATAATTCACTTATTATCAACCAAAAAGTATATAAATTTTCGGGTGAAGCTCTGCCTTTTAAAGGTAAAATTATAACGTACTTTAAATCTCCTTCTATAGAAATTGGAAATGTAGACATTCCGAATGACTTATTAGTTCTTGAAGATGGGCAAACAATCGGACAAAATGGCACTATAGTAGTCTCTAAAGATGTTTTTGACAAAATTGTTGAATTGTATACAAATAACGATATTGAAAAAGTTATAATAGACCGTTTTCCAGTTGAGATATATGATGATAAAATAATTGTAAAAGAATTAATTTCCAGAGATAAATTAATATCATATTTAAAGATTTTTAAAAACAATTTTGAAATCACAAATTTAGATTACTACCTCGGTACATATTATATTACTCCCGATTACCCTAAGATAGAAATAACTACCTTCTCATTTCCAAACATTGGATATTACAATGTCAAAATACATGACAAAAGTGCCGTCTATACTAAAGTGTATGTAAATGGAAAAGATTCAAAAAAAAGTGGTACTCTTACAAGCGGGACATATAAAATATTTGTCAAATGCATGGATGAACTAGGATATGAATCTTCCAAAACAACTTTTTTAGACATTCCAAAATCGAAAATTAACTTTCAAAAAATCGAGGTAGAATTTGGAAAAGAAACTGAATTTGGAAAAATAAACTACATAGGAACCAGAAATTTTTACGAAATTACTCCATTAACATCAACTATTACAACAATAACTTCCAAAGATACAACTTCTCCAACAATTAACGTATCAATCAAAAAACTTTTCAATGATTATTACTCCATAAAAGTTTTATCAAATGACCTTAATAAAACAAAAAATGTAATACTTTTAAACAACAATCCAATTAATAACGGGGTTGTAAAGCTTGAAAAAGGCAAAAATTTACTGATTGTAATGTCAAAAGACACCTTTGACAATTATAAATTAAAACATGTTAGTATTTATAATTATCAAACATTAGACTCGACACTAACCTTTCTTGATGAAAAAAGATGGATTAATATTGGAGGGGTGTTAATAAAATCTCCATATATTATATCTTGGGTTAATCCTAATATCGAAAGGAGGATTTATGAAGATAAAAGATATATTATCAACATCGAAAAGTAAAACTATTTTTCTTTCGATATTTTTAATCATTGGTTTAATCGGAGCATTATTAAGAACTAACAATGATTTAGAAAATATGAAAGTTGATATTGTTTTTGAAAATTCAAGCAAGATTGAATTTTTTGATGGGAAAAATATTAAAAATAAAGATGCAATATATATTATCCCTAAAGATGCTACCAATATTAATTTGGAAGGTATAAATTTAAACGGAAAAAAATTTGGAATCCTAGAATTTAATATTTCTGAAACTATTTCAAAAGAATTTGCCAAAAATCTTTCAAAAGATATGGTAATAACAGTTCATTATATAAAACCAGAAGAACTTTCAAAATACAATGAAAAAACTTTATTTAAAAGACTTTGGAGAGCAGTTGTTGAAAGAAGTATTGACTTAATAGTTCTTCCAAAAACACCTATGACTGAATCCGTAGTAAATGAATTCAAAAACTACTTTAAAATTTCTGACGCTTCACCTTATATACCAAACATTGAATTCAAATACTTTTTTTCAACAGTTTTAATACTATTCGTTTTATATCTTTTTCCTTACGCAATTTTTCTCTTACCAACTTTATATTTTTCTTACGAAATTTTTATTTCATTAGTCAGCATATTAGGAACAGTGGTAATATTTTTTAAAATAAAAGACAATGTTTTAAAATTCTTTTCTTATTTCACCTTAGGTATTTTAACAAATCTATCATTGTATGATTTTGAACATTTAAACAATATTAAAACATACTGGGGAGTAAAACTTTCGCTAGTGTTATTACCATCAATATTGCTAATACAGTTAATAATAAAAGAAAACAAAAAGATAAAATCACATCTTAAGTTTTTAATACCTCTATTTACCATTTTTGGAATATATTATATAATTAGAAGCGGTAATTTTGGATTTGTTACAGACTTTGAAAGAAACATACGTGAGTTTATCGAAGATTTGTTCATCATCAGGCCAAGAACAAAAGAATTGTTATTTTATCCTCTTGCATTTTTAATTCCATATTTAAAGAGTGACTTTTACAAAAAACTTTTTGAAATATTTGCAAGTATTGCATTTTTATCAACCTTTAACACCTTTTGTCATATAAGAGCTCCTCTATTTGTAAACATCTACCGCGAACTGATAACTTTATTCTTAACACTTATTATCTATTCAATTTTCAAAATCTTTTTTGAAAGGGGAGAATATTATGAGGAAAACAAGAATAGTAGCCACTATAGGACCGGCAACAGAATCTGAGGAAATGCTGGAAAAACTTGTAAATTCGGGTGTAAACGTTTTTAGATTGAACTCATCTCATGATACCATTGAAATTCACAGAGAAAGAATTAGAAGACTAAAAAAAATCAGAGAAAAATTAAACACACCATTTTCCATCCTTATTGACCTTTCTGGTCCAAAAATTAGAACAGGAAAGCTCAAAGAAGAATATATAACCCTAAAAGAAGGGTCTATATTAAAAATAACAACAGAAGATTTATTAGGTGACGAGAGTATATTATCTGTAAATTACAAAAGATTTCCACTTGAAGTAAAAAGTGGTGATAGAATTTTATTAAATGACGGCGCAATTGAACTGACTGTTGAAAAAGTTGAAGATAATTTAGTATACACTAAAGTTATAAGAGGCGGAAAAATAACACACCATAGAGGTGTTAACCTTCCAGGCGTTGATCTTTCAATTTCTGCTGTCACAGATAAAGATAAAAAATTTATTGACCTTGCCATCGAAGAAGATCTTGACTACATTGCTTTGTCATTTGTAAGAAAAGCTTCAGACGTAAAATACGCAAAGTCATTAAGCAATGGCATTCCAGTAATTGCAAAAATTGAAACTGCCCAAGCATTGGACAATCTTGAAGAAATAATTTCATTTGCTGATGGTGTTATGGTAGCAAGAGGTGATCTTGGTGTAGAAATTCCACTATCTCAAGTTCCAATCGCCCAAAAAAGAATAATAGAAACAGCTAATAGAATGTCAAAACCTGTTATAACTGCCACTCAAATGCTCGAATCAATGATCAACAATATGACTCCAACAAGGGCTGAAGTATCTGACATAGCAAATGCTATACTAGATGGAACCGATGCTATTATGCTCTCCGCAGAAACTTCGATAGGAAAATATCCACTTAGAGCAGTAGCTGTAATGGATGAGGTAGCAAAAAATACTGAAAAATTTCTTTTAGATTACGACTCAATTGAACTAGAATGGATAAGAAATTACTATATATCAGAAAATATAGAAGATGCTATTTCACATGCGGTATATAACCTCTCAAGAGATATAAATGCAAAATTAATCATCACTGCAACTAGTACAGGAAAAACTGCAATAAATATTGCTCGCTTAAGACCTTCAGTTCCTATAATGGCTGCCACTCCAAACCTTTCGACCTATTATAGATTAAGTCTTGTGTGGGGAGTAATCCCTGTTATGATCAATCAAACACTTTCAACTGATGAAATGATTATAGAAGTAATGAGAAAAGCAAAAGAAACAAATCTTGCTAGCAAAGGCGATAAAGTAATTATAACCGCAGGAATTCCTTGGGGAAGACCTGGAACAACAAATACACTTCAAGTTCATGAAATAATATAAATCAAGACCTTTTTACTAAAAATGTTGACAAATAAAACTTTTATGGTATCATATTAACGGATGTATGGCCCCATAGGATAACGGCTAGTCCATCGGATTCTCAGTCCGAAGGTCGGGGTTCGATTCCCCGTGGGGCTGCCAAAGAAAGCCCCAGTAGTTCAACGGATAGAACGGCGGATTCCTAATCCGCAAATGGAGGTTCGATTCCTCCCTGGGGCACCATGAAATCTGGGCCGTTAGCTCAACAGGTAGAGCACCTGACTCTTAATCAGGGGGCTGTGGGTTCGAGTCCCACACGGCCCACCAGGTTATAGTAAAGTGGAAGCGCCCGCTTCCCACCCCAAGCGAAAGCGAAGGGGTTATAAAGCACTAAATGAGGTTTTAGATTAACGTTAATAGGATGAGTAATGTATCGGCGGGCGTTTTGCGCGCCGATATTTTTATGTTAGGAGGGATGAATTATCGATAAGATAATTAAAAACGAGGAAATTACGGCACCAGAGGTAAGGGTGGTAAATCAAGAGGGAAAACAACTAGGGGTTATGCCAACGCAAAAAGCTTTGGATCTTGCATATTCTCAAAAATTAGATTTGATCTTGGTTGCTCCAAATGCTAAACCACCGGTTGCTAAAATAATGGACTATGGAAAGTACAAATACGAACTAGCAAAAAGGGAGAAAAAGGCAAAGAAAAATCAAAAAATTATTGAAGTAAAACAAATGAAATTCCGTATAAAAATAGACGAACATGATTACCAAACAAAGTTAAAGCATATTAAAAGATTCCTTGAAGCAGGAAATAAAGTAAGAGTTGTAATAATGTTTAGAGGTAGAGAAATGGCTTTTGCTGATAAAGGAAAAGAAATTTTAGATAGAATTATTAAAGATTTGCAAGATGTAGCTAGTGTTGAAAAAGCACCAAAACTTGAAGGAAGAGACATGTGGATGATGTTAAAACCAAAAAGTTGAGGAGGGAAAATATGGCTAAACAAAAGATGAAAACGCATAAGTCAGCCGCAAAGAGATTTAGAGTTACTAAAAATGGAAAAATTATTAGAAGAAAAGCATATGCATGGCACAAGACGGGCAAAAAGAGAAGATCAACACTTAGAAGACTTAAAGTTGAAACAGAAGTAAAAGCTTGCGACAAAGACAGAGTACTTAGAATGCTTGGTAAAAAATAAAATAAAACGACTTGAAGGGAGGATAAATCATGCGTGTAAAAAATGCAGTAAACGCTAAGAAAAAAAGAAGAAAAATACTAAAGGCAGTTAAAGGATACCATGGAGCTTTAAGTAGAAGGTATAGACTTGCAAAACAAGCATATATCAAAGCAAAAAAACATGCATATGTTGGTAGAAAATTAAAGAAAAGAGACTTTAGAAAACTTTGGATTACCAGAATAAATATTGCTGCTAGAAATGAAGGATTAAAATATAATGAATTAATTCACGGATTAAAATTAGCTGGAGTAGCGATTAATAGGAAAATGTTATCTGAACTTGCTGTAAATGACCCCGAGTCATTTAAGGAATACGTAAATATTGCAAAACAAGCAATCGGAAAATAATAACTCACCCTTCTGGATCCCTGCCTCGGTGCCCTTATTAGGGTCGGCAATGGAGTTGAAGGAAGGGGAGGGTTTAACCAAATCAGGAGGTGTATATTGTGGCAGTACTTACAATGAAACAACTTTTGGAAGCGGGTGTTCACTTTGGTCACAGAACTCAAAGATGGAACCCAAAAATGAAAGAGTACATATTTGGTGCTAGAAAAGGTATTTATATAATCGATCTTCAAAAAACTTCCAAACTTCTTGATGAAGCATACAACTTTGTAAGAGATAAAGCAGCTGAAGGAGGAACAATCCTCTTTGTTGGAACAAAGAAACAAGCTCAACAAGTTATTAAACAAGAAGCAGAAAGATGCGGTGCATTCTACGTAAATCACAGATGGCTCGGTGGACTCTTAACAAATTTCGAAACAATCCGCAAAAGAATTGACAAATTAATTGAACTTGAAGAAATGGAAGCAAATGGAGAATTTGATCATTTACCAAAAAAAGAACAGAGCAGATTAAGAAGAATTCTCGAAAAACTCAGAAAAAACCTTGGTGGTTTAAAAAATATGACAAGTCTTCCAGACGTTATTTATATTGTTGACCCAAGAAAAGAAAGAAACGCAGTTTACGAAGCAAATCTTTTAAAAATCCCAACCGTTGCTATCGTAGACACTAACTGTGATCCTGATGAAATTGATTATATAATTCCAGGAAACGATGATGCAATCAGAGCAATCCAACTTATCACTTCAAAAATCGCAGATGCATATCTTGAAGGAAGAGAAGGAGTATCCTTCGGTAGTGAAGAAGCTGTAGAAAATAATCAAAAAGAAGATAATGAAGAAATATTTGAAATTGAAGATGTAGATGAAAGTGAAGAAATGTAACCAAATAGCCCCCGAAAAGGGGGCTTTTTTGACAGGAGGGAAATTAATTGTTTATTGCTTTTGAAGGGATTGATGGTTCTGGAAAAAGCACTCAACTTAATCTTCTTTCACAATATTTAAAATCAAAAGGGAAAAAAGTGCTAAATATTAGAGAACCTGGAGGAACTATCCTAGGCGAAAAAATTAGAGAAATTCTACTTGATAATAATTTAAATATAAACAAAAGAAGTGAGTTATTACTATTCCTCGCATCAAGAGCTCAATTAGTAGAAGAAGTTATAAAACCTCATCTTGAAAGAGGTTTTTTTGTTTTGGCAGATAGATTCTCTGATTCAAGCATTGCATATCAAGGTGGAGCAAGAAACATCGGAGTTGAAACCGTATCTACATTAAATGATTTTGCAACAGACAATATTTATCCAGATATAGTTTTCTATATAGATATTCCAACAAAAATTGCAATGGAAAGACTTAAAGATAAAAATCTAGATAGGCTTGAAAAGGAAGGACAAATATTTCTTGAAAAAGTGAGAAGTACGTATTTAAAGTTATCAGAATTAAGAGATAATTTCTTTATAATAGACGGGACAAAAAGCATAGACAGTGTTTTTGCTGAAATAAAATCAATTGTAGAGAAATATTTACAATCCTAAATCATCGAAAAATATTTTGTTATAATTTCCCTTGCAAGATCAATTACCTGCTGAATCATCCATCCTCCTAAAAAAAGTAACGTTAAAAATAAAACAATAATCCTTGGAGCAAACGTAAGAGTTTGCTCATTTATTTGTGTAGCTGCTTGAAATATACTAATTAAAAGTCCAACAATCAAACTTATTAATAGAGGTGGTAAAATTACCGTTAATAAGGTTTTAATTCCAAGTCCAAATACATCTAAAAATACTTCTATAGTCATTTTTAACCGCCTCCAAAGCTTTTAATCAAACTACCAATCAACATATCCCATCCGTTAACAAGAACAAACAAGAGAATTTTAAATGGCAATGAAACCAATACTGGAGGGATCATAATCATACCAAGAGAAAGCAAAATACTAGCAACAACCATATCCATTACAATAAAGGGTATATATAATAAAATCCCCATCTTAAAACCTATTTCAAGCTCGCCAATAACAAAGGCCGGAATCAGAACAGAATTAGGTGCCTCCTCTACAGAATCTATTTCCTTGCCAACATTATCAGCTAACATAAAAACATTATCTTCGTTATGATGAATTTTCAATTCAGTTATCATAAATGTTCTCAGTCTATCCATACTTCTAGAAAATAGCTCTTGGTAACCAATTTCTGAATTTAAATAAGGAGTAATTGCATTGTTATAAATATCGTTCCAAACAGGTTGCATTATAAAAAATGTTAAAAATAACGCAAGACCTATTAAAATCTGATTCGGAGGCGTTTGTCTGGTTCCTAAAGCATTTCTCAAAAAGGAAAATACTATTATAATCCTTGTAAACGATGTAAATAATATTAGAATACTAGGCGCAAGAGATAATACGGTTAAAAGTAAAAGAATTTCTAATGTATTAACCAAATCCCTCGGTTGCTGAGGTGGACTCAGTTGTATACTAATATTTGGAAGTGGAACTTCATCTTGCGCAAATGAAACAAAAACAATTACAAGAAATACTAAAACAAACAGCCGCTTCACTTTTTGTCACCTTTTTTTACTATGTTTTTGAAAAATTCAAGTTTGAAATTTGAATTTTCAAACTCCCCGCTTTCAATTGAATCAAGCTTTTTTAATACAGTTCCACCATTTTCAGTCACCAAAATTACATAATATTCTTCAACTATTCTTACTACAACTATATAGCTATTTCTAGTAAGAAATTTTCTTTCAATAACAGAGATAAAATGTCCCCCTACATTTCGGGGGACCCTGTTCTTTATAACCAAATAAGTACCTAACATTACAGCTACGAAAATGAGCATTGATATTGCAAAACCAACTAAAGAAGAAATAACGTTCGCCCCCTAACCAGAAACCTTTTGAATTGCTTCAATAACTCTTGCAGGCTGGAATGGCTTTACTATAAAATCCTTAGCCCCTGCTTGAATTGCTTCAATAACCATTGCTTGTTGGCCCATAGCGCTACAAACAATAATAGTAGCGTTTGGATCTATCTTTTTTATCTCTTTAATAGCATCGATACCATTCATTTCAGGCATTGTAATATCCATTGTAACAATGTCAGGTTTTAATTCTTTGTATTTTTCAACAGCTTCTTTTCCGTTTGCAGCTTCTCCAACTACTTCATGACCAGCTTTTGTTACAATATCCTTTAACATCATTCTCATGAAAGCTGCGTCGTCAACAATCAAAATTCTTTTTCCCATTTTTCTATACCTCCTCTACACCAATTATTTCATTTAATATCTCTTCAATATCTAAGTATACTACAAGTCTTTCACCTTTTTTTATTAATCCTTTTGCTTTCTTTCCATAAGTATCAACATCTCTAAAGGCTCTATCAATTTCTGAATTTGATGTTCTAAGTACTCCTTTTACATTTTCTACTAGAAACCCCATTTCAATATCTCTTATCTTTGTGATTATGATCTTTTTAAAGTTATTTTCGTCCATATTTGAACAAATTCCACCAAGTATCTTTCTTAAATTGACAACAGGAATAATTCTTCCCCTTAAATTTATAACTCCCTCAATAACTTCTTTTGATTTTGGAACGGGTGTAATTTCATCCTTATCTATAACAATTTCTACGTAATCAACATCAAAACTCATTTCTTGACTACAAATATTAAAACTTAAAACTTCAAATTCGGTTTCAACATTCATGTTTTTCACCTCACTCCACTAAATTTAGCGTATCAATAATCAAGGCAATACTGCCATCACCCAAAGTAGCACCACCACTAAATTCCTTAACATCAGCAAATAATTTTCCAAGGGATTTAATCACAATATCTTCCTGCCCTATTAATGTATCAACAGCAATTCCATATTTTCTATTTGCAACTTTAACTACAACTACATTTAATTCATCAAGTTCTTCGTTGTGTTTCATTCCCAAAACATCCCAAAGTTTAATAATTGGAATTACTTCTCCTCTTTTAACTATTACTTCCTTATTTTGAACCATTTGGATTTCCTCAGGTAAAACAATTAATGTGCTGTCTATAACTGAAATTGGTATAGCATAAATATATTTATCAACTTTCACAAGCAATGCCTGAATTATAGCAAGCGTCAACGGCAATTTTATTATTACCTTCGTTCCTAAACCTTTTTTAGACTCTATGTGAACCGTTCCATTTAATGACTCTACCGTATTCTTAACAACATCCATTCCAACTCCTCTACCCGAAAGCTCACTTACTTGCTCTTTGGTAGAAAAACCAGGCATGAATAAAAATTCGTAAACTTTTTCGTCAGGTAAACCTGAAGCCTTTACTTCATCAACTAGCCCTCTTTCAATCGCTTTCTTCAATATTTTTTCCCTATCAAGCCCTCTACCATCATCTTCAACTTCTATTACCACATTATTACCTTCATGGCGTGCAGAAAGAATCAATGTACCAACAGGAGGCTTACCTTTTGCAATTCTTTCTTCTTTTGTTTCAATTCCATGATCTAGAGCATTCCTAATCAAATGAACGAGAGGATCTCCTATTTCTTCAACAAAAGTTCTATCAAGTTCTGTATCTTCACCTTTCATAACAAAGTTTATTTCCTTACCTAAATTCTTTGAAATATCGCGAACCATTCTAGGAAATCTATTAAATACGTAAGAAATTGGAACCATCCTAACCTTCATAACAATATTTTGCAAGTCAAGAGTTATTCTACTAAGCTGTGCCAAAGATTCATCAACTTCTTTTATATTATATTTCTTCAAAATATCTATTATTCTACTTCTTGCGATAACAAGCTCGCCCATTAAATTCATCAGTGTATCTAATTTTTCAATATCAACTCTGACCGTTTGTGTTATTTTAACGTTTTTCTTCTTCTCTTCATGCTTTTCTTCTTTCTTTTCTTCTTTTTCCTTCTCTTTAACTTCACTTTTATGCTTTATTTCTACTTTCTTTACTATAACTTTCTCAACTTCTGAAATTGCAGAAAGTTTTTCTTGCAATTTTAAGGGTTCTACCTTTGCAATAACATAAAGTTCTACTTCTCTATCAAATTTTTCGTTTTCAATATCTTCAACACTTGGGACACTCTTTATTATTTCTCCACCTAATTCTTCAATCCCATGAAACACCATATACATTCTTGCAGATTTTAATTGCACATTTTCAGCTAAAATAACCTTTGTATAAATAACGTCATACCCTTTTTTCTTTGCTTCATTTACAACATGTAAAAGAGCTTCATCTTCTTCATACATGTAGTCTGCTTCATTTTCCGGTTTTTCCTTAGATTCACTTTTTTCAGAATCATTATTAGTCTGAGAGGTTTCAACAGTACCTGCAGGTTTGGATTCTTTCTTTCCAACATTTTCACCTTGTGCAAGCTTTTCAAAAATCTCAACTAGTCCAGAAACGTCTTCTTCTATCTCTTCACTTCCTTCAGAAGCTATTTTTTCAAGCATTTTCTCAATTAAGTCCAACCCGTTAAACAGGTAGTCCAACTTGTCTGAATCAATAGATACCTTTCCAGATCTAACGGCATCCAGGTAATTTTCCATTCTATGGCACAATTTTGCCATATTTTCAAATCCCATTGTTCCTGCCATTCCTTTTAAGGTATGTAAAGCTCTAAATGCTACGTTTATATATTCCATATCTTCTGGATTTTTTTCTAAATCTAATAGAGCGTCGTTCAGTTGTTGAACGTACTCACGACCTTCATCAATAAAAACACTTAAGTATTCTTCATACGACATATATGTCACCTCCTACATTATATCCAAATAATAATTAACAAAAAATCCATCTTTTTCCTGCCAAAAAATCACTTTCGAATCAATATCCATACCCAAAAACTTATATATTAAATCTCCTACATCTAGAAATATTTTAACATCATAATTCTTTTTTCTATCAAGGAAATTATAAGCTGGTATATCCATTAACCTCTTAACCCTAGCTTTTCTTTCATAAATGCTCTTATCTAAATTACTTATAACAAAAAATCCACCATACTCAAAGAAGTAAATATCTACATCATCAGCAATATTCATTAACCACTCATCTTTTATTTTATCATATTTTGCACTATATTTTTCCAATATTTTTTTTATACCAGTTCTTCCATCCGACAATTTAAAAAGAAACGCTAGAGAAACATTTGTAGCATCATCAACATCTCCTACTACATAAAATGTAGACGTTGAATTATTCAATATTGTATTTGTAATTTCATATATTTTTGTGACACTAGTGCTTTCAAAGGTAAATATCCATGGTTTAATAAAGTCAATAGCTTCTTTAGAGTCATCCACACTAATTCCACCAAAATAATTTCCCAAGACTGGAATATTCTCCATTAAATCGTCTATCACATAACTTTTTTCAAAAAACTTATTAGATTTTTGATTTACAGTGATCTTTAAGACACTTTCATCAATTCTACCATAAAACAACAAATATTCGGTTTTTATATCAGTTTTAATTGTCTCAACCGGAAATGTAATTTTTATTGCATTAGATTTTGAATAACCTAAAAACCAATAGTCTGAAGGTACTTTTTCCAAAATATCAGGATATTTTTTTGTAAATTTTAATTCATCTGTCATATATGTAGATACTAGATAATCTAAAATGCTTTTACTTCCAGTAACAATTAAATAATTTTTAAATTTAGAAACAAATAAAGAGTCACCTATATTGAATATATTACCATTTAAAGTTATTTTTTCGTCTAATAATGCTCCAAGATAATATGCCAAACTTGTTGCATTTTCCGTTTCAAAAATCAAAGCAGAATCTTTTGAAAGGTTGCGTATGATGTCAATGTAATAGTTCAAATCAAAAGATACATTTTCATCTATTCTTATTTCCCCACCTTTTGATAAAAACAAAATATTCGATGAAAGTGCATCTAAAAAGATTTCTTTCTTTAGGCCACTTTCATAATCTACGTTTTCTAAATAGCTTAAGAGATAATTTTCAAAAGCTAGTCCATTATCAGAAACAATAAAATTTAAAAATGGAACATTTTTTATCTTTTCTATACTTACTATTTCATTATTAAAATGTATAAAAATATCAAAATCGTATGGGACAAAATTTAAGATGTTTGAAAATGAAAATATTGATAAATATATTAGAAGAAAAATTCCTATCTTTCTCATTTCAACTCCTCCCATGCTCTATCAATTACTTCATCTATTTTCAGAGTCACTTCTTTCTTTATATTTAACAAATGCAAAAAATACTCTATATTACCATCGGTACCTGTTATTTTTGAAAAATCAATATTTATTGGTGATAAACCAACTTCTTTTGCACTATCAATAATATCATATAAAACCTCTTTGTGTACACTTTTGTCCCTAACAATTCCACCTTTTCCAACTTTTTCTTTACCCGCTTCAAATTGAGGCTTTACAAGAACTACTGCTTCACCATCCTCTTTTAATATTTCCTTTATCGTTGGAAAAATTTTTTTCAAAGAAATAAATGAAACATCACAAACCGCCAAATCTACCTTTTCAGGTAGTTTTAAATTTCTTGCATTAGTCTTTTCCATAACGACAACTCTATCATCACTTCTTAATTTCCAATGAAGTTGATTATATCCAACATCAACGCAATACACCTTTTTAGCTCCATGTTGTAATAAAAAATCTGTAAACCCTCCCGTGGATGCACCTATGTCACAAGCTACTCTTTCTTCAATTTTAAATTTAAACGATTCCCATGCCCCTTCTATTTTATAGCCACCCCTACTAACGTACTTTTCAGTTTCTTTTATCCTTATTTTTGACTCAACATCAACAAGCTTTCCCGGTTTATCTACCAATTGTTCATTAACAAAAACATTACCACTCATTATAATTCTCTTGGCTTTTTCTCTTGATTCTATCAATCCTCTTTCAACGAGTAAAACGTCCAAACGTTCTTTCTTCATTTTTTTATCCTCCATGTCCCGTTTTCTAATATTATATAGTAATAGTTATTCCCAGCGATTACCTCTTTAAATCCATTAATTTTTAAATCTTCAAAATAATAATCTATTCCATCAAACCAAACATTTTTATACCGTGGCCTTAGAACTATTCCATCTACAAACTTTATACTGTCATTTATCAGAATAAAGTCCCTATTTTCATTATAACTTTCAAGTATGCGTCCAGTTCTTGTATCAAGTTTCACAATTTTATCCATTGTTCTTATGTACAAAGCATCTTTCAAAAATCCTACTCCAAGAACCTTTTTATATTTCCCTTCAAATAACTTTCTCCTTTTTGTTAGATCAAACAGTACAACATTTCCATTTAAAAAAGCAAAAGAAACAATCCCGTCTTTATAATACCAATCAAAAGGTACACTATCAAATTCATATCGCCAAAGCTTATGTATATCACTTATGCTTCCATCAGAATACAAAACAAAACCATTAAAAACATCTAATACTGGAATCTTATTTTGTTGTAAAATACCATTTTCGTACCAAAAGTTTCTCGAAATAACTATACCTTTATCAACATACAAGGGAATCTCTGGAAAATCTATATTAAACGATTTACCGATAACTTGTTTTCCATCATAATAATAATCTCCAAATACTCCAAAAACTCCTACAAGTAAATTATCTTTCTTTTCAATTTTTAGATCCTTTCCAACGTAAAGCTCTTGTCCTTCAACTGTATGGAACCCTTCTGAAAAAGTATAAACTTTCCCTTCAATCTCTACTTTATAACTTCCTTTTTTATGCTTTATAATAAACGGATATATTTGATTTTCAACTATATAACTCTGATTTGTAATTGGATCAAAAGCAATAGATTTATCTGGTAAAGTTTTGTCTTCAAATAAATTTTCCAAAGTTTGATACAGTAAAGTCAAATCTAAAGAAGGACTTTTAAAATTATCAATATCCACATCCTTGTAAATTACTCTCCAAGCAATTTTTTCACCCTTTGATATTAAAATATAAACTTTTTCACCATCTCCTAAAAGATATCCTTTTCTATGAAAATACTCTTCTAATTCAAGCTTGTATTCTTTTGGACCTTCATATAATAATGTTAAAACAGGTTGTTTCATCCATGATGAAATAATTTCGCTTGCCTCTTTTGTAACTTTATCTCCCATGAAAAAGATAACACCACTTGCCTCAATAGTTAACCCCATTAAAATAAGACTTTGTATAAGTACAATCCATGTGGTGGCGCGGTACCAGCCGCTTCTTGCCTTGAGCGTTTCTCTAAGACTTCCAAAATTTTTTCTGGTTTCCATTGACCTAATCCCACCCTAACAAGACTTCCGACTATATTTCTTACCATACTTCTTAAAAAAGATCTACCTTCTACTCTAATTAGTATTAAACCTTTTTTCAAAGTCAAAATCCTTATTCTGTAAATTGTTCTAACCGGATTTTTTTCATCTTTGCCTTTTTTAAATGAAGAAAAATCATGCTCGCCTTCTAAAAAACTTGCAGCCTTTCTCATTGCTTCAATATCTAAATCATATCTAAAATTCCAAACATAATTTCTCATGAAAACATCCTTTTCATTAGTGCTAATGAAATAATGATAAATTCTCTTAGTCGCCGCAAATCTTGGATTAAAACTCTTGTCTACTACCCAAGCCTTTTTTACATAAATATCATCAGGCAAATTCGCATTCAAGGCATTTTTTATATCTGTTTCGGTTAATCTTTCAATTGGACAATTAAAAGCTGCAACCTGACCATTTGCATGAACACCCGCATCTGTTCTTCCAGCAGCTTGAGTATATATTCTCTCTTTAAAAATTCTTTCCAAAGCATCTTCCAAATCGCCCTGAACTGTCCTTACATTAGGTTGCCCTTGATACCCAAAAAACTTTGTGCCATCGTATGCAAATTCAATAGCAAATCGTTTCATTTAATCATAGTCCTCCCACCACCAGATTTTTTTGCAACCAATAAAGCTTCTTTTGCTTCTCTGAGAAGTTCAAAAAAAGATTTATTTTGCCCTGGGTCTTTATACGCTACTCCTATACTGGTTGAAACATCCTCAAACTTATCCTTTAATGATTCTCCAAATTTTCCAAAGACTGTTAATGCTCTTAGTTTATTCGTACTAGGCATGAAAAACACAAAATTTTCACCATTCAATTTGTAGAAATAAACATTTTTAATATCTTTAAAATACTCAGTTATAAAATTTGATACATGTTCTGCAAATTCTGGACCTTTTTTAATATTAATCTTATCAAAATCATCGATATCTAAAAATGCAACTGATGCCTCATCATTTTCGCTTATTATACTATCACAAAGCCTTACAAATTCAGGATATGTAGTCATATTTACTTCACTTTTTGAAATTAGATATTTTGCATATGGAGTTTTTCTTAAAAATTGAACTACAAACCATGACAAAAACTTTAATAATTTTAATTCGTTAGAAACAGGCCTTCTACCAGATATTGGTTTATCAAAACTAATGTATCCAACTATCCTTGAATTTTCATCAATTAGAGGAACAAGTAATAAATCTTTTGGATTCCAAGAAATTTCATAATTAAAATCTGTGTAATAATCGTCAAAAACATATACACCTTCTTCATCTAAAGAAATTGAACCCTCCGGAATAAAATAAACCCCTTCAACTTCAAATCTTTTAGAAAACAAAGGAAGAACATTTTCAATACTTACCTGCTGATTTTTAAGATTGTTAAATACCTCTTCCTCAAGCCCATAGCCAGCTACTCTTATTACTCTATTCTTTTCATAATCCATAATACTAAGCAAAGCTGTCTCAAAACCCGATATCTCACAAATAACTTCCAAAATTTTATTTAACTGCCCATCAAAATTCAAAGATTTTTCTTTAAAAGCAAGATCTAGCAACAACAAAAAATTATCATTTTCTTTTTTTAATTTTTCCCTTTCAATCTTTTCAAGAATACTCATATTAAAACTATCTGCATACAGTATAACAAAAATTAGATATAAAGAATATGCCAAAAAAAACAATATTAAGTTAGACATTTTTATTTCAGAATATAAATAAACATTAGCTACTAATAATGCTCCAAGAGATATCATAACATAACTATTAAATATTGCAGTTAAGTATAATTTAATATCTTTGAAAAAGTAAAAAAACAAGTACATAAAATTAGTTATTATTACTCCCAAGGCAAAAAAAGGAATTCTTAAATAATCGTGCGGTACACTGTAAAATAAATAGGTCCCGAAAGAATACATTAACAATCGCATTGATAACCTTGTTAAACGATGCTCTTTTTGAAAAATCAAGTAAAAAATAGGAGTTAATAATGCAATTGTTTCTGGAGAAATAAAAAGTAGAGAAGGAATTATAACCAGCATCTCAAACATGAAACTTGCCCTATTAAGTTTCAAATCAATCAAACTAGTAAAATAAAGCAGCAGTAAAAAAGTTATATCGTAAAACCAGATTGTAGTAAAGACAAATCGCTTAGACAAAATTAAAAACACTACTGCAGCTATAATTGAGACAATTGATAAAATCTTCTTGTTCTTAATAGCAATCCCCCCCACAACCATTTACTATAATATTTTAACATTTTTTATTGAAAATTTGACGATTTTTTTTGAAACATGTTAGAATAAAAGTAACAAGATTATCTACAAAGGAGGAATTTAACATGAAGTGGGATTTAACAGTTTTTTACGAAACACCAGATATTGAAAAAATAAAAAAAGATCTAGAAGATATTTTTAAAAGAGCAACAAACTTCGTTGAAAAATATGAAAAATTAATCAATGAAAATATTTCAGCTGAACAGGTAAGAAATTATTTCAAAGAATTTGAACAATTAATGGAAGATGGTTTAAAACCTATACAATATTCAAGTCTTCTATTTTCTGAAAATACAACAGATAAAGTTGCACAACAACTATATGGAATTTCCGAACAATATGGCTCAAAAATTTCTGAAATACTTTCTCCACTACAATCTGCTTTTGCACAACTTTCGGAAGAAAAGCTAGATGCACTCTCAAAAGAAATTCCTGAGTACTCATACGCTATAGAAAAAATTAAACTTGAGAAAAAACATATTTTGTCTAAAGATGCAGAAAGAATTCTCGCTGCCACAAGCATTTCAAGAAGAGATGCCCTTTCAAATTTATATGAAAAATTGACTTCATCTTATAGATTCAAAATTGAAATTGATGGTGAAGAAAAAGAGTTATCTGGAAGTCAAGTAAGAGCTTTAAGAAGATCCCCAGATGGAAATTTAAGAAAAAAAGCTATGAAACTCTTCTTTGAAAGGTACAAAGCCGATGAAATCACCATAGGTGAAACTTACAACATAGTAGTAAAAGACTATGACACAGAAGCAAGATTAAGAAATTATCCAAAACCAATTTCTATGAGAAACTTAGAAAATGCTGTATCAGACGAAAGTGTTGAAAAACTAATTGAGATAACCACAGAAAACACAAACATAGTCCACAAATACTACAAATGGAAAGCTCAAGAAATGAATGAAGAACTAACACTTGCTGACATTTATGCACCATTCAGCAGCTCAGAAAAAAAGTATACATTCGATGAAGCAAAAGAAATTGTTTTAGACGCATATTATAGTTTTGATGAAAAGGCAGGAAAAATAGTTGAAAGTTTCTTTAAAGAAAATAGAATCCACTCTGAAATTGTTCCTGGAAAAGTTGGTGGAGCATTTTGTTCATATTATACGACTCAAATCAAACCTTTTGTTCTTTTAAACTTCAATGGTAATATTAACGATGTTATGACATTGGCTCACGAGTTAGGACATGGACTCCATGGGACTTTATCCCAAAAACAAAGTTTCATAAATTACCATACACCTCTTACTATGGCAGAACTTGCATCCGTTTTTGGTGAATTTCTAGTTTTTGATAAGATAAAAAATGAACTTGAGGGAAAAGAAAAGAAATACTTTATTGCTTCCACACTTGAAGATACATTTGCTACAATGTTCAGACAAAACATGTTTGCAAGATTTGAAATACAAGCTCATGAACTTATAGAAAAAAATGGAATGGCAAGTTTTGAGGAACTCTCAAAACTATATGAAAATGAATTAAAAATAATGTTTGCAGATAGTGTAAAAATACCCGAAGAATATACATATGAATGGTCTTCTATTCCACACATTTTCCACACGCCATTTTATGTATACGCATACAACTATGCCAATTGCCTTGTAATAGGACTTTATCAGAAATACCTTGAAATGGGTAAAAAATTTGTTCCAAAGTATATTGAACTACTTGAATCAGGTGGAAAAGACAGCCCAGAAAGGCTACTTAACAAGATTGGAATTGACATAACAAAAGAAGAATTCTGGCAAGGTGCATTTGAATTTCTAAATAACATGCTCAATGAAATAATATAATAACACACAGCCCCCTCTAAACTTGAGAGGGGGGTGTGTATTTTTCAATTAATTCCTTAAGTTTCTGCTTTGCAACTTCTAAATTAAAAGTTACATCTTCAAGTTTATATTGGCTTTTTACAAAAATTTCCGTAAAATATTCCAAATTTTTGTCATTTATGACATTCATTAATTCATATGGAGTCAAATAGAAAAATTCTTTAAAGATTTTTGCTCTTAAGTACAAATAAGCTCGCCTTATAAAGTCTCTACCATCCTCTATATCTATTAAATCCTCAAAAGTATCTTCTGACTTCCAAATATTTTCTTTCCCCTTTATGACTTCTACTTGTTTTTTGGGAGCAGTTAAAAACATAAAGAGAATGTACAGTGAAATTGCAAATACAATTACCGATATTATGTTAATAAATCTTAAAATATAAATTGGTTTAATCAACGGCTTTTCTTCAATAGTAATTTCAGTCTTAGTTGCTTGCATGTTTTTTTCAAACTCGCCAGTCTTAAGCTCTTCTACCGCAACATTTGAAGTACCAAAAGATAATAAATTACTATTGTTAGCTTTTGCTATGTACGGAACTAAAACAAAGTATATTAAAAAGGCGTATAAAAATGTTAAAAATCCAATAGCTAAAATTTTAAAAGAAAAATCCTTTTTCAACCTCAAAAATATATACAAAATTATTAGACCAGCCAAGGAAACAAAAAACAAACCAAAAATTTTGCTCTTTTCAAGGTTAGAATCCTCAGAAACTGTCACATCAGTAATAACCTGTTTTTTAACTTCCTCTTTTTTGACTGGCTCAGTTGAATTTTCCTGGACTTTAGACGATTGCGTCATATCTACTTGCAAATTTTGGGTAACCTCATATTCTACTGTTCCAACACTTTTTATAGGTGAAAAAATGCTTGGTATAAAAATGAGCGGAATTAAAAAAAGTAAAATATATGATCTTTTTCTAAAAATATAAAGAAAGACAATTAACGAAGAAATTAATGCAACTTTTATACTATAAAAAAAAGCTGCAACTGATAAAAACGCAATCAAAAAATATTCTTTTGCTTTCACTTTTTCATATAAATAAATCAAAAAGGCAGGGAAAGGATTTTTAAACCAAATAATACTCAAAATAATCACTAAAAAATACAACCATTTAAATCTATAAAAAGATAAAAAAAGTAGCGTAAATAGTATTACAAAAAGTATGTTAATCTTCCAAAATGAAAAAGAAACTAAAAAAACTGTCAATGTATCAATTAACAAGTTCTATTCCCTCCTGAAGTAACATATTTTCCAAATATACGATCACATGAATATCATTTTCCCTCAAAATCGCACAGTTTTTCTTTATTGCCTCGATATCTTGCGGAATGTCTAAATAACTCTTAAATTTTTTGGTATTATACCTTCTAAAACCATAAGGCATAACAAGTATTATTATTCTAGAAACCCTTTCTCTAATACGCATAATTTTCTCCAGATCTTTCTCACTAAGAAACATTGTAATAATAAGAAGAGTGTCATTAAAAATTATTTCCCTCTCTATTTCGTTATAAACTTCAAAACTAAAGCCTTCTAAAGAACCATATGAAGTGGATAAAACTTCATAATAGTCTATCCAATCGCTTGAAAATTCCTTTTTTATTCCTTCAGACGTATCAGCTATCAACTTAACAGGAATATTTCTAGCGGAAACTTCTTTTACAATGCTATTTGCTGCAAGTATTGCATCTTCTACATATTTGTTTAATATCGGTCTCCATGCAGTCTTAGAAAAGATCTGCGAGTGTAGGTTTAAAAATAACCCCAGAAATAATCTACCCTGAGAAGTATATTCTGTTTGTTTTACATAAATATCTCCAAGTTTTGCAGAAATCTTCCAATTTATCATCTTTATAGGATCTTTTTCATACTTTCTTACTCCTATAATACTTGTTGGATCTTCTAAAAGTCTTATTTTCGAAACAACATTTGGAACTAAATCAAGTAATTTTTCTTTTCTAAAATAAACTTCCTCATAATTAGGAAAAACCTTTACCTGTATATCTTTCTTCTCAACTTTCTTTATTATATTAAAAAAGGCAGCATCATACTTTAGGAAAAATTTCTCAATATTAAATTTTCCTCTCTTTGCAAAACTATGTTTTAAGACAACAACATCTTTTAAATACACTTTCCCCTCTCCAAGCTCTGGAACAGACAAATACAGTAGTATTTTCCCTCCACAAAGAGATATAATTAAATTAAAATCTTCGTCTATAAAAACTCTATCTTTATCCAATTTCACATCAATATCAACATCCTTAAATATATTTACAATCCTTGAATAATTAATCCATTGAATGATAACAAAAGCATCTAGGAAAATTGTAAAACCATTTATTCTAAAAAAATTTAAAAATAAAACTAAAACAGTTAAAAATACTAGCCTGACATTTTCAATCTGCATTTACTTCACCACTTTTACTTCTTCCAAAATTTCTTCAATCACCTTGTATTTATCAACTTTCTTTATTCTAGCTTCAACGCTTAAAATGATCCTGTGATTCAATACATAAGGTGCAAGGTATTTAACATCATCAGGTAAAACAAAATCTCTTCCATGTAAATATGCATATGCTCTTGAAATATTCAATAAAAATATAGAACCCCTTGGACTTGAACCTACCATAATATCCTTATGCTTTCTTGTAGCACTAACTATATCAACTATATATCTCATTATATCATCAGAAACCTTAACATTTTTTACATTAGAAAGATGATTTAAAAACTCCTCTTTTGAAACTACGGAGCCAAGTTCAACAATAGGATGTTCATAGAGCTGAGAATAAAGCATCTCTTTTTCAGCCGCCTCGTCTGGATATCCCAATGATAATTTCACCATGAATCTATCAAGTTGTGCTTCAGGAAGCGGAAAAGTCCCTTCTGATTCAATAGGGTTTTGAGTAGCTATCGTAAAAAAAACATCATAAAGCTTGTGAGTTATGCCATCCACAGTTACTTGACTTTCTGCCATTGCCTCAAGTAATGCCGATTGAGTTCTAGGAGTTGCCCTATTAATTTCATCTGCCAGCAAAACATTCGTAAATATAGGTCCTTTATTAAAAACAAACTCCCCACTTTCTTTATCAAAAATATACAAACCCGTCACATCTGATGGTAAAAGATCAGGTGTAAATTGAACCCTTTTAAAATCCAAAGAAAACGTTTTTGATAGGGCTCTTGCAAGCATTGTTTTTCCAACACCGGGAACATCCTCAAGTAATACATGTCCACCTGAAAAAAGCGCCGCAACAATAATTTTTATCTTCTCTTCTTTTCCTTTAATAACAACTGAGACATTTTTGACAATTTTTTCTAGTATATCCAAGTGTATCCCCCTCTTTGTTAATATATTCTTAAAAAAAAGCTAGTGGCTTTAAGCCACTAGCTTTCATGCTAATTGATCAATACTTTTTCCTGTGTACAATTGTGATGCGATCCTTACTAATTTTAAATTCATTTTGTTTTGTTGATAAGTCATAAAGCTTAAAAGTTGAGCCATCTGATCCTTTGTCATTACAGGTGCTTTTACATTAGCTGCTGCATTTTTGCCTGAGCTAATTTGCAAAGTATTGACTGAACTGTAAACATTGTTTATACCATTTACTCTCAAATTATCACCTCCCAAAATAATTATCGACCACGTTCAATAAAAATTTCACTAAAAATTATACCAAATCCTATCGAAAAAGATAAAATAGAACTGCCACCATAGCTTACAAAAGGAAGAGGAATCCCCGTAATTGGAAACAATCCACTAACAACACCAGTATTTACTACAACGTGAAGCATCATAAGTGTTGAAAATCCCCAAATAAAGTATCTAATAAACTCATTATCGATCTCATCTGAAATTTTTATTAAAGAAGTAACTATCGCAAGATAAGATAAAATTACAATTATTATTCCCAAATATCCGAAGCTTTCTCCAATTGTTGCAAGAATGAAATCAGACTCTGCCTGTGGAACATGTATATAATATTTACCTAACGCCGGTCCAGAGCCAATGATTCCACCATTTCCTATTGCCTCATAAGCTTTCTCAAGCTGCCAGGGAATTTCATTTGAAACATAATTTTTTATCCTTCCTATCTGATAGCTGCGTATTAGGCCTAATTGAATCCCAAATATAAACAGCAATCCAATCAATACAAATAAAAATAATACATGAGAAAAACGTGTACCTCCAAAATAAAGCATTACAACCGCTGTCAAAAATATTATAAAAGTAGTGCTTAAATCAGGTTCAACAAATATTAATAACAAAATTGGAGAAATCAAAAGTAGTGGCTTTATCAAACCATCCCAAAAAGAAGATAGTTTTTCTTTATTATCTTTTATATAATGAGCTATAAAGTAAATAACAAATATTTTAGCTAACTCTGAAGGCTGAAATGTATTACCAGAAACTTCTATCCAGCGTCTTGCACCATTCTTATAACTTGAAAATGGACCATACAAAGGCAAAACAAGCATTGCCAAAACAATTATGTAAAAAAACCAGACATATTTTTTATCTTCTATAAACCTCTCAGGTAAAAAGAAAATAATTAATAACGCCAAAATCATACTTAAACTTATGTAAACTATATATTTAAAGAAAAAATTTGAATTACTACCAGTAGAATAATATTCTCTTGCAAAATCTATACTATACAAAGCAACTGATGCAATTATAAATAACACAAATATTGCAGTAACTAAAAGCATAATACTATATCTCATAAAAGTCCTCCCAGATTTCAAGTAGATTTGTAAAGAAAATTGAGGAAAAATCCATACCCATTTCGTTTAACTTTTGACCATCAAAAAAATCATACTTTTTCTTTAATAGTTCAATTACTTTTTCAAATCCTGGGAGTATAGGTAACAGTTTTCTATCTATTCCCCATTTTGTTCTAAGCATCATAAAAATACTTTCTAATACTTCACGTTCCAAAGTGTTCTCATTTTCATAACTTCTGGGAAATTTGTCATGTTTTAACATAGAATAATAAGTTTCAAAATCCGAAACGTTATTATATCTAAGATTTCCTATATGTCCTCCGGATGATAATCCTAGTCCTATATAATCTAGATTTGCCCAGTAAACCAAATTATGTTTACTATAATTTTTATCTAAAGCAAAATTCGAAATTTCATATCTTTCATACCCTTCAGATTTCAAAAAATCAAGTAACACCTCATATCTGTTATAAGATTCTTCTGGAATTTTCTTGTAAAAATTTGAAAGAATTGTACCCTCATGAATTTCTAGTAAGTATACAGAAATATGTGGTGGATGATTTTCTCGAATAAACTTTACAATTTCTTCTATACTACTCCAGCTTTCTCCAGGAAGACCTATTATAAAATCTACATTAACATTTTCAAAATATTCCCTTGCAACATTATAAGCTTTCAACGCTTGGGCTGAATCATGGCTTCGCCCAGCTTTTTTTAAAACTTCATTATCAAATGACTGAATCCCTATACTTAATCTACTAACACCTATTTCTTTGTAAAACTGTGCTTTTTGCCTGTCAAAAGAGTCAGGATTTACCTCTATAGTAAATTCTTCAAGAATCAAATACTTTTCTAGCTTTTTTACTAACTGTTCTATATAATGTTCATTAATATAACTTGGTGTTCCACCACCTATATAAAGTGTTCTAATACCCCTTTTTAAATAATCACCATAGAGCTCAATTTCTTTTGAAAGAGCATTAATATAATTTTCTACACTTCCTTCTTCATAACTTACAAAATCACAGTAGTAACACTTTTTTTTTACAAAATGGTATGTGTATATACACTGAAAGAGTGTTGACATTACCAATTAAATCTGAAAGCAATTTTTCCATCCCAGACTAAAAATTCCCCTTTCAAAGGAACTATAAACTTTACTCCGAACAAATAATTTATATTAAATATATCATTAGTTGATGAGTAAATATATCCGTATCCAAACCCCCTAAACTCACCCGCTGAAAAATATTTCCTTGCTCCAATATTCAAATAAAAACCGCCAAAATCCGTTCCCAACCCCGCTAATATTCCTTGCTGTAGAGAATTATCTAAAGAATACAAATATCCTAAAAAGTTCTTTCCATTTAGCAAAAGAATATATCCAGAAAAATCTTTGTACTTAACAAAATATCTATCAAGCGAATATCCAAAATCTTTTCCTTTTCTTAAAAATAACTTTTCAGCACTTAAAGATATCGGACCAACAGCAACAAAGGAATTAGAATTCGATGTAAAGAAACTGTATTGATCAGAAACAAAAAACTCCAAGCCTTGGCTTGATGTTGGAAAATTCAGATTTTCATAACCTATAGATAAATAGATACCAAAACTTGTACCGGCAAAAAGGGAAAAATTCATATTCTCTACTTTGGCCGGCTTTTTTATTTTCAAAAAACCTAGTTTTTGTTCTGTGTAATATGTAGTATTTGTAGCATACGAATATCCAACACCAAAGCCATCACCCAAGACTAAAAATATTGGCGAATGATTAATAATTATAGTATTATCAAAAACCAAAAAATTCCCAGAAAAAGCAAAAATACCAAACAATATTAATAATATTACATTTAGTTTTTTCATAAATATCAGTCCCCTAGAAGTTTTTTTGCTATTTCGTTTACAACTTTTGGATCAGCTTTTCCCTTAGTTTGTTTCATCACACCACCAACAAAAAATCCAAGTAAGCCTTTTTTACCATTTCTATAAGCTTCAACTTTATCAGGATTTTCTTCTAACATTTTCTTGAGAATTTCTTCTATTAACGATGCATCGCCAACAACTTCAATATTTTTTTCTTTTACAACTTCCTTAGGAGATTTCCCCGTTTTGTATACTTCTTCAAATACCTCTTTTGCAATATTTCTTGTAATTTTCCCCGAAGAAATTAAATCAAACAATTCTTTAAAGTGTATAGGCTTTATTTTTAATTCTTCAAAATTACTTTCTGCACTTTCATACTTTAAAAGCTCTGTTAAGAACCAATTTGAAGTTTCTTTTGGATCATTTGTAACTTCAACACATTCTTCATAAAAATCTGCAAGGCCCTTAGATGAAGTTAAAATATTTGCTTCATATTCTGACAAGTTATAATCTTTCATAAAACGTTCTTTCTTTTGATCTGGAAGTTCAGGCATTTTTTCTACAATTTTCTTTATTTCATCGGATGATAACACAACAGGAGGAATATCCGGCTCAGGGAAATATCTATAATCATTTGCTTCTTCCTTGCTCCTCATTGAAATTGTCGTTTTTGTAGATAAATCCCAACCTCTTGTCTCCTTTTCTACATCCTTTCCTTCAAGCATTGCATTTTTTATTCTTTCAAATTCAAATTCAAGTGCTTTCTCAACAAATTTAAAAGAATTCATATTTTTAACTTCCACTTTGTTACTTTGCCTATTAGTTTCAGTATCTATAACAGAAATATTTGCATCACATCTTAAAGCACCTTTTTCCATATCACCGGTACTTACACCCAAATATCTCAATATTTGTCTCAACTTCTCTAAAAATTTTCTTGCCTGCTCTGGAGACTTAATATCTGGTTCTGTTACAATTTCAGCCAAAGGAACACCACATCTGTTCATATCTACAAGTGAACTTTCAGCTTCTGTAATCATTTCAGAAGAATGAACAAGCTTTCCAGCATCCTCTTCAAGATGAATTCTATTAATCCTTATCTTTTCGCCATCAAGTTCTAAATAGCCATCATTTGCAAGAGGATAAAAATATTGAGTTATCTGATACCCCTTAGGAAGATCTGGATAAAAGTAATTCTTCCTATCAAATCTTGTATATTCATTTATTCTACAATTCAATGCACTTGCAAGTAATATTCCATACTCATACATTTCCTTTGAAGGAACTGGAAGGGCCCCTGGTTGTCCTGTACATACAGGGCAAATAGCGCTGTTTGGCTCAAGTTCAAACACATCAGCTGGACAAGAACAAAAAGCCTTTGTCTTAGTATTAAGTTGAACATGTATTTCTAGCCCAATTACAGGTTTAAATCTCATATTTTCTCCTCCCCTGGTAAAACAACTGGAATATCTTTTTCTATATAATTTGCAAATCCGAGAACCTTTGCATCATCAAATCGTTTCCCCATTATCTGCATTCCTACTGGTAGTCCATTAGAAAATCCAAAAGGAATGCTAATTGCAGGAATACCTGCTAAATTTGCAGGAATTGTAAAAATATCCATCATATAGTAAACAAGTGGATCTTTCACTTCACCTATTTTGAATGCAGTAATTGGAGAAGTAGGAGTTATTATAAAATCATATTCCTTCAATAAGTCATTCAATTTATTTGAAATGATCCTTCTTACCTTTTGTGCTTTTTCAAAATATGCATCATAATATGCTGCACTCAATGTAAATGTTCCAATCATTATCCTTCTGATTACCTCTTTTCCAAGATTTTTTCTACTATTCAAATATGTTTGCAATAAGCCCTCTTGTTCATCTCTTTTACCATACCTTATTCCATCAAACCTTGAAAGGTTAGAACTTACTTCTGATGGAGCAATTATATAGTAAGTTGCAACTGAATATGAAAGTTCTTTAAAAGATACCTTATCTACTTTAATTCCTTTTTTTTGCAAAAACTTTACAAATTCTTCGAATCTTTCTTTTACCCCTTCTTCAACTCCTTCTGCAAAAACCTCTTCTGGATAAGCTACTTTAACGTTTGAAAAATCACTTTCAAGATATTCCTCAAAATTTATCTTTCTATCAACAGTTGTTGCATCTTTTTCATCTTTTCCATATATTACATTCATTAGGTATGCTGCATCTTTTGTTGTTTTTGTAATAGGTCCTATTTGATCAAGAGATGATGCAAATGCAACAAGGCCATATCTTGAGACTAGTCCATAGGTTGGTTTAAATCCAACAACTCCACAAAATGCGGCAGGCTGTCGTATAGATCCTCCTGTGTCACTTCCGAGCGCAGCAACAACCTGTCCACTGGCGACAGCTGCCGCAGATCCCCCACTGCTCCCCCCGGCCACTCTTTCATGATCCCAAGGATTTTTTGTTACAAAAAATGCAGAATATTCTGTTCCAGTCCCCATTGCAAATTCATCTAAGTTTGTTTTTCCGACTATTGCAAAGTCATTTGCAATTAATTTTTCAACCACTGTTGCATTATATGGAGGCACAAAATTCTCTAAAATTTTTGAGGCACAAGTAGTTCTAATTCCCTTTGTTACAATATTATCCTTTATCGCTATTGGTATTTTGCCATTTGCATTTTCAACTACCGTTATAAAAGCATTTATCTTTTCATCGATCTTCTTTATTCTTGAAATAGACTCTCCAACAAAAGACCTGTTTTCTTTTAAAACATCAGATATAGTCATATCTTTGAAATTTTTCAACTAAATCACCTCGTCCGTTAATTTTTTATAAGTTTCAATTATATATTATAACACAAGCCCCCTCTTTTTCTCTACGAGGGGGCTTGTTCTAAATTAATTATTTTTCACTTTAGTACAGCTTTTTCTATGAGTTTTCCATCTTTAAAATAGCCATAAAATTTTAAATAAGACTCACTATCAATTCCTATAAAATTAAATATCATAGGTCTTAAATTCACAAATAACCCCACCACATAATCAGAACTGTAATTTTCTTTTATGAAATCCTTATCACCAGCCACATATTCATCAGGTGATACTCCATAGAATGTTATCTTTTCATTTGAAAGATTAATGTATAAAATAGGTGTTCCTTCATCTGTTTCGACAATTCCATATTTCTTACCACCAATATTTTCAAATCTCTTTTCCCCTTCAATCATATCCCACGATGGATTATTGTAATAAACCACACCGTAGAATGGAACATTAGAAACTTGCATTCCAGATAAAGCATTTGTTAAAACACTTGATATATCACCGCATATATAAGCTGTTCCACTAAAACCTTCCAAAACCTCAGGTAAATCAACTGGTAGACTCTTCAAAAATGAATCAGGTAATTTTCTATTAATAAAGCCAAATAAATCTCCACCAATATTTTCATCCTTTAAAATGTCAATCCCATCTTTTGATGCAATATCATTAAAAAGTTGCTTAGTTTTATCATCTTGCGGAACAATCTCTTGATGGAATTCTACCTCGTTACCTTTTAAAGTGGCATATCCAAAGCCCTTTACTTTAAAATCTTCCTCATTCGTATTAATATATGAAACAGCAAGATAACCTTTATTCAAGAAATCTTCCAATTCCTCAGGAAGAGTTCCTCCTCCATAATTTTCGCCAACGACAAAATATCCATCAATAATCTTTACCTCTTCTGGAAGGCTTTGTCCTGAAAAGTTCTCAAAAAGCTCCTTAATTTTATTTGTATTCTTTGATGGACCTAAAACTAAAAGTGTACTCTCTTTTCCAGCTACAATAAGTAGTTCTTTAAAAATATCCAAATCATCTAAAGTATATCCTTGCATCATTAATTGTTGCTCAATTACTCCAGTAAACATTTGCTCAAGTCCTATTTGATTTGCCAAAATATCTCCTGCATTAGTTTGCTTTACTGCATCATACAATTTTGAAATATCTGGTATATACATTACAACATCATATTCTTTAGGCATAAAATCTAATGCATTGGAAAAAAGAAGTATGCCAAATAAAAACACACCAAACACAACAGTCAACTTTTTCATTTTAACACCTCCAAGATCATATTTATATTTACACCATCACTAGGTAAATAATTTCCCTTTTCTTTTCCTCCTCCACCTTTTCCACCAAATCTTTCCCTAAGATCAGATATTATATTCCTTACTATATACTTTGAAGAATTTGATGTAAAACTGTAACTTTTACCATCATATAGCACAAGAAGTCCTTCTTTATCAAAATACTTTGGAATATATCTCAAAATTTCTGGGTCTTCCTGCAGAAAATAAACATCTTCTTTTAATTTTTTTAGATCATCTTTTTTGTAACATGCTAGCTTTTCCGCCAAATTTTCAAGCCTTGAAGATTTTTCTTTCACTTCACTCAAAAGGGATCTAACTTTGTCCTCAACTTCGAAGATTGAACTTGTAAGGCTTACCGAAATATTTTTAAGTATTTTAGAATACTTTCTAAAATATTCCATCGCCTTAAATCCTGCAACAAAATAAACCCTAGTTAATTCTCCTTTTACTTTTTCTGTTTTTAAAATTTTTAAAAGTCCTATTTGACCAGTATTTTTAACATGGTATCCTCCACAAGGGGAATAATCATACTCACCAATTTTTATTATCCTTACCATTCCTTCAACTTTATCACTTAATTTCTTCCTTAAAGGGAATCTATCAACCTCTTCCTTTTCAACCAATATTTCTTGAACATCAACACATTCGGTAATTATACTATTTACTCTTTCTTCAACTTCATCCAACAATTCTTCCACAATGTAAGGAACATTTAAATCAATAGTAGTATATTCAAATCCCATTCTAAATCCAACAGTACTTATATCTGCAAGCTCTTCAAATACAGCCGACAGAATGTGCTGTCCTGTATGATGTTGCCTTACAAACAACTGATGATTTAAATCTATCTCAACATCATTTTCTCCGAGATCTACCTCCCTATCAATTTCATGATAGATTTTACCATTCTTTGACATTACTGATAAAACGCTAGCATTACCTATTTTTCCTCTATCTCCTAATTGTCCACCTTTATAGTCAACATAAAATGGACTTTCAGAGGAAATTGCAAAAATTTTTCCTTTTTCTTTCAAAACTTCTTCAATCCTTATTTTCAACAGCTAGACCTCCCTTAAAATGTTTTCCCCATTAGGAAGAAAAAGTTCCAATTATCATTGTAATATGCTTCTCCAAATCTCAAAAGGCCAAACATTGGGACATTAATTCCAAGCTCAACCCCAAATGAATAATTCAACTTATCAAAGATATAATCTTCTCCTGCATATGCAAAATCTGAAAATAGAGCAACATAGAACGGCATATTAGTATTTTCTTTTAAAACATACCTTAAATCATTATTTAATAACAATGTTTTGTTTCCTTCTAAAGTTGCACCTCTAAGACCATTTAAACCGTTTAAATAATTGTAAATTGTACTTCCTTCTTCTTGGAAAAGTTGGGAAGCATATAACCTTGAAGCAACTACTATGTTGCTAAATGGAATATGTAAAGAAAATTCTTCTTGAAGTTTTAAAGCAACTGGTGCATCACCTGTTAATTTAAAATATTTTTGTCCCACAAAATTTAAATTAATTCCTTTTGTAGGAATAATCAAATCATCAAGATTCTCATAATTGTACCCAACAAGTACATTTGCACCAAAATACTCTGTCGGAGTTGCAGAAATAGTTTTCTTGTAATTTACGCCCCCTCCAAAACTAAAACTGTTGTTGTTTATCTTTAAAGTGCTAAGAGAAACATTAAAACCAAAATTATTACTCGTTGCATCTTCCAATGAATCACTCTTATAACTATAATTTAAAGTACTGCCAAAAATTACAGGTTTTCCAAAAGGCTTCCTTATTGAATATTCTAAACCAACAACCTTATTAGTCAATCCAAGTGAAACATTTAAGCCTATTGTTTGCCCAAGGCCAAAAGGATTAGTCGTCTTTAGTTGTATTTGGGCTGCAAAACCTTCATACCAAGGTCTATCATCTCCAGGAGGTCCCCAAGCACCTCCTCCAACAAAATTAAACCTTTTTTCTTTTTCTTTGACAATCAATGTTACATCTAAAGTATCGGTCGAAGAAGGAGTTATGTCAAAATCTATGTTTTCAAAAAATTGAGCCTTATAGATCTCAACATATGTATCTCTAAGACTATTTCTATTTGCATAATCACCCGGTTTAACTTTTATTAAATCATCAAATGTATATTCCTTTGTCCTTGTTAAACCATCAATATTTAATTTTCCAAATTTATACTCCAAAACTTCCACTTTGAAAATTCCATTTTCAAGTTTTGGATTAATCTCAATAAAATATTCTTCCGAATCGTACCAACTTTTTACTTTTTGAACAATATTTAAAAGCTCGATATTTGTAAATGTTCCTGATAATGTTTCTAAATCACTAAAGTCATTTAATGTATTACCTTCAATATCAACCTTTTGTATATAAACTGGCTCCCTTGTAATGGTATTTTGAACAATTACGAAATTCAACTTTTTAGAAGGTTTCTCCGTATCCACCTCTAAAAATTGTAAATTCGTATATGGTGAAAAATATACATATTTACTTAATTGCTGGTAAACTTTTTGTATGTCTGAGAGTTTTGGATAGTAATCTTTTTCACTGTCAAACAATCTCAAAAACCAATTTTTTTCAAGATAATCTTTATATTCTTTTATTTTAGTTTCTTTCTTAATATCATACAAAACTTCTTCTATACCTTTTGTGTTTCCAGAAAATTCTATATCGTATAATGCATATTCTGTTACTTTAAAAGTTACTTCTGTTGACCCAACAGTACCGCTAACGTATACAAATGCTTGATCCTTATTTTTAGAAAATACATTAGCAACAAGATATCCATTGTCTTTATACAGCTTTGTTATATTTTCAATACTCTCTTTAAACTTTACAAAACTAAAAGGCTTACCTTCTTTCAATGTAACTGATGATTCAAGAGTCTCTTTTTCAATTAACCCAACTCCATTAATTTCTAGACTAACATTTTCTATTTTTCTATTTTCAACCACATTTATGACTAATTCCACAACATTATCTTTTTCAACTTTTTCCCATTCAACACTTGAAAAATAACCTGTTGATTTTAAATTCCTTACAATGTTATTTATAGCATAATCATTTACATCCATCCCTAAATACTCTTCATATGCAAATTTTAAATCCTCCTCGTTGAGAGAATTCAATCCGTTAAAAGATACTTTCTCAAGCACAAATGAAAATGATAAAACAAAAAAAAGGCTCAAAACAACGACCAACACTTTTTTCATAACCTAACCTCCTTGTTTTTCTAATTCTTCGATCATTTCCTTTAAAATGTTAATTTTTTCTGCACTATCTAGACTTCCTAAGTACTTTTTAACAACTTCGCTGCTAATTTCATAGCAGTCATTATACCTACATCTTTTGATTGTCAAATTAACATCTTGGTTCATTAAAAGACTTAAAAATACCATTGTTAAGTCTCCCACAGGTTGACAATCAATGTGCGATTTTTTAAAATTTGCATAGACTTTTGTCCCTATTCCAAGCTTTGTTTCAATTTTTACCTCTCCGCCTGTCATTTCTGCCGCTTGCTTTAAAAATGGCAATCCCAAACCAAACCTTCGAATCTCTTTAGATCTTGTTGTATAGAAAGGATCAAACACCTTATCAACATCCTTTATACCCGGTCCATCATCAGCGACAATAAATGTGAACTCATCATCTGTTTCATTTATCTCCAAAGTTACATTTTTTGCCCCCGCTTTAATTGAATTTTCAGTAATATCTTGAACATGGTCAGCAAGAGTTACAAGTCCCATATAGTTTTCACCTTGCCTTCAATAATACTATCTAAAATATTTTTCACGCTTTTTTCACCTTCAATTATACTATACCTTTCACCAATTTGATTTATAAAATGTGCATCAGAAGAACTTAGAGCAACAAAGCCATGTTTTCTCGCCAAAAACAAATCATCTTTACTGTTAACTTCCACAACTTTCACATCTTCATTTGGAAAAATTCCCAGTTGATATAAAACGCCAAATTTTCTTGAAATATGAGCATATACGGGAATACCATTATACTTATTTATTAAATTAACGGCTTGACTTAAGGATAAATCGGTAGGAAAAGAAAGGGGGATAAATTCCATACCAACAAACTCGTCTTTTTCATTTATATAAAGTTGATAACCAAATTTTTCAGGATCGTATTTAATCTTTGGAAGGTGAGTATAAACAATATCGGTTAAATTTTCTAGCGAATCTATATCATAGAAATATCCTAAAATATGGACATCTTCAATTGTTTGTATCTCGATGCCTGGAATTACTACCTTTCCAAATTCTTTTAACACATTTGAAAATATTCTTACATTTTTTCCACTGTTATGATCACAAAGGGCAATTACATCAAGAAATGAATTTTTAAAAACACCAGGTACCATTGAAATATCGGCACATGGTGAAAGGCAAGAATGAACATGTAAGTCACATTTCATATTATTCCAAGTGAATAGATTTTACCTGAAACAACAAAAGAACTTTCATTTGATTTTAAGAGACTAATTCCTTCTTCCTTTGCTTTTTCAATTGTATCAGGCGAATACTCTAGTCCTTCACACAAAACAATAGCCTTTATTCCAACCATTGACGCGACTGCAATAATATTTACATGATTTTGCACTGTGATCCAGATAGAATCACTTTTGGCATTTTTCATTACCATACTTAACAAATCACCGGTACAACCATGGAGAATATCGCAATCCTCTTTTAAATAAACAACTTCTGCATTTATCTTTTCTATAATTTCGGATAATTTCATTTTTACACCTCTCATATTTCATCTATGCGGTTTGATCAAACAATATTCCAAGTAAATATTTTGGAAAACTCATACCAAACTGCAACGCATTTTTTGCTATTTCAAGCATTAAAATCTGCCTCTCCAATTCTTCTCTTTTTACTGGGTCCTCTTCAATTTGTAATTTTAACTGCAGCTGCCTAATTTTTTCAGAAACATGCCTTGTATCAACCTTTAAACCTTCATTTTCAGAATTTTCCCTGTCTTGATCATTTTTTCCTGGAATATACATCCAAACTCTTGTCTTGCCTGCAACAGCAGCAAGAAAAGAGCCTCTTTTTCTAAGATCAAGATATATTCCACCATATATAATATATCCGCCTTCTTTTTGGGCTTTTCTTTCAAAGGCATAATAATTGCTCAATTCTTGAGATAAAACTCTTAAAACACTCCTACTTGCCGGCGCACCATGAGAAAGGCCCGGCTCTCCAGGATCAAGCTTATAACCAAGCATTGGATTTGAAATAGCAGATACTTTCATAGTATCACCTGCTTAAAAATCTCAACGCCTTTTTAATAATATCATCTAACTTATCGTCCTTTGCGGCAACTTTATTAACAGCCTTTTTAGCCTGATTCCTATTAAAGCCCAAAGTAACTAAAGCTTCTATAGCTTCTAGGACTTTCCTATCTTTTTCATTAATACTTACATCTAACTCTTTAATTGTATCTTTTAGTTCTAAAACTATTCTCTCTGCAGTTTTTGGCCCTATTCCAGGTAGGCTCGAGAGTGCCTTTACATCTTCATTGATTATAGCACTTACGACTGACTCAACACTGTTTGATGAAATAATCTTCAAAGCGCTTTTTGGCCCAAGCTTGTTCACACCAATTAACTTTTCAAAAAGTTTTAGTTTAATAACCTCTAAAAAGCCATACAAACTTATTCCATCATCATTTACAACCATTTTTGTATATATTTTTACATTCCTATTTATATATTCCTCAAAATCTCCCGTATCTCCTACAATTATTTCATATATTAAATCATTTACATTTACATATACCTTACCATTTTCTATACTTTCAACTTTTCCATTCAAAGCATGAATCATATATTCACCCCAAATAATTCCTTAGCATTATTTATTAACTTTTCAGAAACATCTTCACCGATCAATTTATTTATTTCTTCTACTACATATTTTACATATGAGGGCTCATTTCTCTTTCCTCTATAAGGTTGTGGAGGAAGATATGGACAATCAGTTTCAGTAACTATATTTTCCTCTCCAATTAATCTTACAATATCTCTTAATTGCTGATTTTTCTTGTATGTTAATGGCCCACCAATTCCTAGATAAAAACCCAATTTAACAAATTTTAAAGCATACTCTCTATCACCACTAAAGGAATGAATTACACCATTAAACGGACCGATCATTTCAAGTATACTGTATGCATCTTCATATGCATCTCTAACATGAACAACAACTGGTAATTTCAAATCCTTTGCAAGCATTAACTGCTCTGCAAATACCTTCTGTTGTACTTCTTTTGGGGAAAAGTTTCTATAATAATCCAATCCTATCTCCCCAATTGCCACAACTTTTTCATTCTTTGCTAGCTTTTCCAATATTCCAAGATAATCATCTGGTACATTACTGCTATCATGTGGGTGAACACCTACTGTTGTAAATATCCTTTCATACTTTTTTGAAAGATCAATACATAGATAACTATCTTCTATATTTGTAGCTACATTAACTATAAATTCAATACCATCATTTTCAAAATTTTTTATAATTTTCTCTCTATCTTCATTAAAATGCTTCATGTGCAAATGCGCGTGTGTATCTACTATTTTCACAAAAACCCTCCCTTCAATTTTTATTATACCACTAAAAAACCAAGTAATTGCAAATCATAATCATACTCAAAAAATTCTGTGTTTCATCTTTATTATTTTTTCAAAAAATTAAAAGCGGCCCATAAAAGGCCGCTTTTAAACTATTAATTTTACTACTTATTTATTTTCCATCTCTTTTAATTTTTTTACCAAGAATGATGCAACATGTACTCCTTTTGTTCCTCTTCCAAAACCTGCATCCATTCCATTTTCTTTTGCAAGATCATCTGTTATTTGAGTTCCACCTGCAACTATAATAATCTTATCTCTAATTCCTTTTTCTATAGCAAGCTCATGGAGCTTTCTCATGTTTTGAACGTGAACATCGTTGTGTGTAATAATCATAGATGCTAAAATAGCTTTTGCACCTGTTTCTATTGCTGCATCAATGAGTTTTTCAGGCGGAACACTTGTTCCAAGATAAGTATACTTAATTCCATATTTTTCAATTCCACCATGCTTTATATCCAAAACTTCTCTTAATCCAACTGAATGTTCGTCGTTACCAACAGTACCTGCTACAACATGAAATGGATTGTTTTTGACATATTCAAAAATTTCCTCTTCTGGTAATGTTTCAGGTTTCTTTGGAATCTCCAATTTATCAACTTCAATTTCAAATGGAACCTTTGCTTTTACCTCAATATATGTTCCTTCTGCAGGATGAAGAACTCCCTTGTGTATTACTGTAATTTCCTCTAACCCAAGTTTCTTACACAAAGAAATTGCAGCAGCTTCTGCTAATTCTTCAGGTAATGCAAATGTCATATCAAGTTGAATCCAACCATCTGCAAACCACTCAACTTCAGGTTTTATTACATTTCTTTTTTTCATATCTCTGATTCTTTCAAGTCTTACATTTACATTATCTGTTTCATCTAATTCGTCAATAAACTGAATTTTATCAGGGTTATGAAGCGTACAACCGCCTATAAGATCACAAGGTTTTTCAATATCTTCAGGAAGATTGTTGTATCCAAAATGCTCACAAACAGGAGCCATATAGTCCTCATCCCTTGGTACAACTGTTCCAGCGGCAATTTCTCCATCCTTTTTCCTTGCTATTCCATCACCAATTCTTTCTGGGTAGTATCCATTATCTACAAACATTCCAGCCTCTAATGCTTCAAAGTACCCACCCATATCCAAAATTTCTTCCAGCATGAGAATAGCTCTCATTTTCAATTCTCTTACTTTTTCCCTTATTTTTTTCTCATCAATTTTTACATATTTTTTCATTCCATCTAATGCAACCAATGTATGTTTTGCCGTTTCAACGCCACGAATTGAATTTACGTGCCATGGAACATTCCTTCCTTCATCTGGAGTAATAGTTGATTGTAAATCTGCTGATGTAAGTCTTGAAATTAATGTATTTAAAACGTGTATTCTTGTAGCATCGAAAAGGTCAGATTCTATGTATCTTGTATTCATTTGGGCTCTAAATCTAAATCCATCAAACAATTCTCTTAATGCTACAGCATATGGTAGGTTATATCTAAACTCAGGCATTGGAGCAACAACTGGTGGAACTGTGGATAGTGCTATATATTCTTTTTTCATTCCTGCTTTTAAAGAATACATACAGTTTATTCCATGTTGGACAAGAAGTTCAGGCATTACCGTCCACGCAAGTTTTGCTGATGCATTTGCATTATGTGCACCGTCAATTTGGAGCATATTAACAGACGCCATTATCTTTTTTGCAACAGCTGCATCAACAAAAGATCTAATAGGATTTATACCTCTATACAAAACATTGTATTGTGGATCCTGGTGTGCTCCATTAACTCCTTCTTCAGCAAATAAAACAGCTATCTCCGGCCCTGCAACGCCTGAAACGTAACTGTGAAAATTAATTGGGCGGCCTACTTCTTCTTCAATAAGATCAAGAGCTTTTCTTGTTGCACGAAGTTGCTTTCTTGTTATAGGAATTCCACCAACACCTTCTGGTGTACCTTCTATAAGTCCATCGTAGTGTGATTGACCAAGAGTTCGTATAACCATAATATGATCTGCACCATGCCAAGCTGCCATCCTCATCCTTCTTATATCATCTTCGAACCTTCCCGAAGCTATTTCTGAGGTAATTACTACTTCCGGTTGAGGATCAATATTTCCAAAGTAATGTGCAGCTGGAAGTGGAATAGAATTTTTTAAATTTTCGCTGACTTGGTAATATTCATAATCCCCAATTTTTGAACCTTCTGGGAGTCTTTTTCTCCAAGTCCATCCTTTTCTCTTTGGGCGATATTTGTCCAAATCTTTCAATATTTCATCTATATCTATTGGCTTTTTTGGATCAAGCATTATTATTCACCCCTTTGAAGATCCTATCAACATCTTCCCAATATTTTCCTTCAATCAAGGCCCTACCTGCTTCTATAATATCCAAATTTTTCTCTTTTGCAATTTTCCAAACAATATGACCAGCGCCTTTGCCAAGGAGTCCTCTCTGGAATATCATGTCAACAAGTTTTGATGCCTCAATACTATTAAAACCCATCCTCAAAAGAACTGATCTTTCAACAGATGGAGATGTATGGGTCTTTGCAAGTTCTATCAGAGGATCTACAACCTTTTCAACAAGATGCCAAAAATATTGATTTAATTCATCATCGGTCATTTTTTGTAGATGCTTGCTTCTTTCCAAAAAATCATCTTTTCTAGGCTTCAATTACTTCACCTCCAAGTTCTTTAACAAATTTAACTATCTTCTCTATGCTTGTATTTGTATCTTGAGCCATAAATTCTATCTCTTGCTTGTTAAACTCCTTCTTGTTATACCTCTTTATTACCTCTTTTACATAACTCTTTCTTACTTCATCCATATCAAATTCAATGTATCCAATCTGTGAAGGATGTTCTGGTATAACTATTCTTTTTCCTGGAAGATCTTCTTTTATTGGATCTCCTCTTTTTATTTCCATACCCATTTTTCTAGCAAAAGTTAATTGTGCAGATGGCAATTTTCCTGCCCCAGTATATTCAGTTTCGTTCACAACTATTACTTTATCATCATCCATTTCCAGTGCAAGCGCAAATGCAGCTGCAAGAGAAGTATTTCCTGCAGGCCCCCTCTGCATTCCTTCAAGTTGTGCAAGCATTTCAGTTATATAGAACACTTCGCCTTGAGTCACAAGAAGATATCTATCCATATATCTCAATGCACGTGCCGCATTCTTAGGAACATCTGATCTATCAGGGAATGTCGCAAATGGAATACCAAATCCAGTATGACCAGTTGTAAAGTATTTTTTGTTAAAATCATTATCGCTTGCCATATGTAATCCTCTAAGATTTACACTTGCTGCAATTATTTCAGTTTCATTTGCTCCTGCCTTTTTTAATCCTCTGGCTGTTCCAGTTAAAATTCCTCCACCTGCATGTGTTATAACAACTGCATCAGGATATTTACCAACCATTTGCATAGTTTGCTCTGCTATTTCATATCCAAGTGTTTCAACACCTGCTATCGCATACGGTGTATAAAGAGATGCATTAAAAAATCCCGTTTCTTCAAGTAAAACAAGGGTATAATAAAATAGTTCTGGCCCGACCGTTAATTGAACTACTTCCGCACCGTATGCTTCGCAAGACCTTGCTTTTTCAAGTATTTCTGGCTGTCCAATCCACCTACTATCGTAGCATTCTTGCGTAATAATACACTTTAATCCTCTTTTTGCTGCTTGAGATGCAACTGCAGCACCATAGTTTCCACTTGTTGCAGCAATAACTCCTTTATATCCATGCTTTTGTGCATGATATACACTCACAGATGCTCTTCTATCTTTATAACTCCCAGAAGGGTTTGTAGCTTCATCTTTAATAAAAATTTTTGCGCCTTTCCCCTTTGGGGCGATCTTTTTTATGAGTCTGTTTATCTGTTTTAACTCTACAAGAGGAGTATTACCGACTCCCGTCTCACTTTGAATTTCTCTTACTTTATCAAGTGAATAGCCTACTTCTTGCATCATTCTTTCATAGTCAAAAACTATCTCTGAAGATATGAATTTTTCATAATCTATTCCAACTGCTTTTTTCATTATTTCGTTTTTTCTAGACATTACTGCATCATATGATAAGTCACGCATCACTATCACCTTCTAAAATCTTTCTAAGTTCAATACCTATAGTTAAAAGTTCGGGAACTGGCTCACCAAAATCATGTTCGTATTTCGGATTAATTGCAACAAGAGTCCCTGTCACTCTCCTCCCAATAAGAGTTAATATTTCTACTTCATCTCCTATATTTGCTTCTTCATTCTGCAAAAACCCTTTAACTCTCATTTTTAAAGGTACCTTTTTTGTATCATCTGGAAGAGGTGCCGTTCTTTCTTCCGGTTTTAAAAGAAGTTTTTCTATTTGAACCCAATCTCCCTTTTTTGCCTTCATACTTTCCACCTTCTCATCATTTTATAGACAAAACTGAACGTGGCACTGGAAGATCTGCCATTGTTTTTAATCCTGGTTCTGCACCAATTACAATTGGAATCATATTTGTTGCAATAGCTATTGTTGCTTTTCCACCTGGGATTTCAGGCTTTATTGCAAGTTTTATATCTGGATCACCGTAAATTTCTATATAATCTCCAGTTTCAACTCCTTCAAGATGTGGATGAATTTGTTGAGGGTGTTGCATTTCAATTACTACTTCATCTCCAATATATGCTTTTGCGGAGTGATTACAACCTGCAACCATACCTGGTTCTACTTTAACTACAGGCGTTTCTCTGTGAACATTTGAAATAATTGGTTTTCTTTCTTCTTCAATTTTAGTAATATTCCAACCAAGTGCTCTTGCAATCATCATAATACTTTGTGGGAAACCTATATGTCCAACTATCTTTCCAGTCTTTAAACCTTCCTCAAATTGTTCTGGAGTTGTTCCAACTCCTTGAGTTTCCATAACAGTCTTTCCAAATGGTGAAAGGTCGTTAATTCTTCTTGCCACTATCTTATCTACTCTATTGCATACTCCTGTTAATGAAAGAATTAATGTATCAAGAACAAATCCAGGATTTACCCCCGTTCCAAGTATTGTAACTCCATACCTTCTTGCTAGACTGTCCATATATAAAGATTCTTCTGGGTGTGAGTCAAAAGGAAATGCCATCTCTTCTGCAATAGTTACTACATTACAATGATTTTTTACTGCATATTCTATTTGTGGAAGTACTTCTTTAACAAAAGAAGATGTAGCTATAACTACAAGATCTGGATTAGTCTTTTCTATTATTTCCTTGTCCTTACTTACAACAATCCCTAATTTGTCCATTCCAAGTACTTCACCAACATCTTTGCCGGCATGATTTAAATCAATAGCTCCTACCAATTTCATATAACCACTTTGTATAATGTTTTTTGCAATACCACTTCCCATTGCACCTAAACCCCAAGAAACTATTCTCATTCTAACTCCTCCTTTTTTGTATAGTTATCCATTTTTATGTTATCATGTTATTTAAAACTTTTCCAATGTGTGTAAAATGAATTAATTTTAAGTAAAAAAGATAAAGTGTGAAAAATATCATTAAACACCTTTATGCTAAAGTATGCTTTTTTATAGCCTTTTTTCGTAAAGATATATAAAGCAGAATAAAAAAACAACTCACATAAGATTTTTTAATGTTTTTAAGTTTTTAAGATGAAAACTTCAATAAAATTGTTACACAAAAGCACTATTTTTTTACTTTAGTACAGTATAAAATTTTATTGAAAAAATAAAAAACTTTGGAGGTGGAAAACTTGAAAAACCTATCACTAGCTATAAAAATATTTATTATAAGCTCCATTCTGGGAATTTTTATGATACTTCTTGGAATTTACTCCATTAATTCCATGAAATCAAATCTTGTAGAAAATCAAAAAGTAGTATTAAAATCAGACACAAACCATTTTGCAGAAAAGTTATGGGATCAAATTAACTTTTATTCGCAAATATTAAATAATTTAGAACTAAATATAAAAAATGAAAACATAGATAATATCATAAATTTGTTTAAAAACACAAAAAATGGCTACAAAAACATAGAATTTGTCTATGTTACTGATGGAGAAAAAATCTATATATATCCAAATATAGAAATTCCAGAAGATTTTGTTCCAACTACTCAACCTTGGTATCAGGATGCTATAAAGAATAGGAACAGAATAGCAATTTCAGAACCATACGAAGACAGTATCGCAAAAAAAATTCTTATGACATTGTCTAAAAAAACTTCATTTAACGACAAAACTGCAGTATTAGCAATAGATATTGATATTACAAAACTTTCAGAAGCGATAACTTCATCAGACTCAAACGTAACTCATATTTTATTGAGCAACCAAGGAAATGTTATCTTACACTCAAACTCTGAATTTATAGGAGCAAGTGCAAGTAGTACAACTTTATTCCAAAAATTGAGCAGCAGTCCAAATCAAGGTATATTTGAACTAAAATCAGAAGATAATCAAAATCTATTAGTAAGCTTTAGCAAACTTCCAAATGGGTGGATATTTACAAGCATAGTTGATGAAGATTCACTACTAAGCTCAATTAATAAAGAAACAATAAATCTTTTAATAATCTTTATTGTAGGTTTTGGCTTAAGTATAGCTTTAGGTCAAATAATCTCAAACATTTATATCTCAAAACCTCTTAAAAATATAACAAAAGTTGCAAAAAATGTTTCAGAAGGTAATTTAACTGTAAAAGTAGACTATTCATCAAAAGATGAAATAGGAAACCTCTCAAACTCACTTATTCAAATGATTGAATCTTTAAATCAAATAGTTAAAAATATTGAAATGAATGCTAAAGAAGTCGAAGGTGAAGCTAAAAAAGTTTCTAACTTTTCAGAAATCTCTAAAGAACAGATAGAAAATCTTGTACAAAAATTTAGTGAAATAGCTTCAGAAGCTACAAATGCTTCAGCAGCTGTACAACAAGTAACAGCTGCGGTCCAAGAAGTAGCAAGTACTGCTCAAACTGTTTCAAGTGCCGCACAAAATCTTAGTGAAAATGCTCAAAATGTCACTAAACTCTCAAAGAAAGGTCAAAATGAAATAATAAATATTTCTCAAATAATAGAACAAACAAAAGAAAAAGCAGAATTTACCCAAAATGTAGTTGAAAACCTATCAAAAAGAGCAAAAAATATAAATGAAATAGTTGAAACAATCAATTCAATTGCAGAACAAACAAACTTGCTTGCATTAAACGCAGCAATAGAAGCGGCAAGGGCTGGTGAAGCAGGAAAAGGATTTGCAGTTGTTGCTGATGAAATAAGAAAACTTGCTGAAGAAAGTAAGGTTGCAACAGAAAATATCTCAAAAATATTGAACGAAATTCTCAAAGAAAGTATTAATGCAAGTCAAGCTACTAAAGAAACAAACGAAATTGTTTTAACTGCAACAAAACAAGCTATATCGGTCAAAGAAAGCTTTGAAAACATTCTAAATAATATTATGGAAATGACAAATATGGTAGAAAATCTTGCCGCAAGTGCACAAGAGCAAAGCGCAAGTACCGAAGAAATGAGTTCAGCTATGGATACTATTAACTCTTCTATACTTTCAATCTCATCAAATCTCGAAGAAGCATCAAACAAACTAGCCAAACAAGAAGATTTAATAAAAGAAACATTCGAAACTTCTAAAAAACTTTTCAAGCTTTCTGAAAAGCTGTTAAATTCAATAAACAGATTTAAAGTAAAAGATTAAAATAAACACCATCAAAACTCTCCGCAAAAGGCGGAGAGTTTTTTATAACACTTTACACTCATTCTTTTACAAATTAAATTTTTATATAAACGAAACAAAATTTTTATAGTTAAATTCAGTCGATGTGTGGTAGTGTAAAAAGTCCTGGAGATCGACTGAAAAAAATAAGAAAATTATGTAAATTCAAAGTATTTTACGTTAATATTGTTTAATATTTATTATGATTTTTTCGAAAAGGTTGCAAAAAGTAATGATATGTAATATAATTATAATGTAATCTATGGTTTGTACCTTACCTTGTAGGAATTGAAACACGTTTATAAATGTAATATAATCTTCTTTTGTAGTGGGTTTGTACCTTACCTTGTAGGAATTGAAACAAATCTACAAAATTGAAATTGTATTTGCTATGTAATGTTTGTACCTTACCTTGTAGGAATTGAAACGATTTTTAATGTTATTACAACAAATTTACAAAAACATAGTTTGTACCTTACCTTGTAGGAATTGAAACAACATGTGTATGATAAACTCTTCTATTTCTCTTCCAAGTTTGTACCTTACCTTGTAGGAATTGAAACACTTCTTGTGGAATTGCTGCGAGATCTAAATTGGATGTTTGTACCTTACCTTGTAGGAATTGAAACTATTCTACCCAGGACAACCCTGGGTAGAGATAGAAGTGTTTGTACCTTACCTTGTAGGAATTGAAACTAGCAATAGATAAGAGACTTAACAGCCAAGACGCAGGTTTGTACCTTACCTTGTAGGAATTGAAACATTTATGTGTTGATAAAATTATCCCGGCGCAGGTTAGGGTTTGTACCTTACCTTGTAGGAATTGAAACTGTATATTATCACCTCCCCCTGCGGTTCTTTTTTATTGTTTGTACCTTACCTTGTAGGAATTGAAACTTTTAACATGTTATCCCACCTTCCTTTTTGTTTTTTTTAGTTTGTACCTTACCTTGTAGGAATTGAAACAATGTTTATTCATGGGCATTCGTAATAGCTCCGCCTAGTTTGTACCTTACCTTGTAGGAATTGAAACATTTCTTTAACGGCACCCAGGCCTTTAGCTGCCTCTGTGTTTGTACCTTACCTTGTAGGAATTGAAACTTAAACAAAATTTTGAAAACATAGAGACTTCTTACAAGTTTGTACCTTACCTTGTAGGAATTGAAACAGGTTATTAAAAAGAGTTTTATTGCTGACTATTGGTTGTTTGTACCTTACCTTGTAGGAATTGAAACAAGGAAGATAACAGCGTTTACTACATGGGAGTTGAGTTTGTACCTTACCTTGTAGGAATTGAAACTCTGATTTAACAAACTTTGTTATACGCTCTATAAGGTTTGTACCTTACCTTGTAGGAATTGAAACAGATTAACTAATCCAGCTTTTGGTGGTCGGTTAATTGTTTGTACCTTACCTTGTAGGAATTGAAACGCTACCATTTTTACAATTTCTCTATATGGTATCTGCGCTGCGTTTGTACCTTACCTTGTAGGAATTGAAACCTCTCGTCTCCATACCCAACACGCAACACGTAACGGTTTGTACCTTACCTTGTAGGAATTTAATACCAATAGATACAGGTATACATTTTGCCTTGTAGCAATCTACAATGATTATCATAAAAAATCTCCACACTTAATGTTTGTGGAGATTTTTTTGTAAAATATTGTCTAAATTAATCTTCCATATTATAATGTTATAAAGCTAATGTGAATTAAAAAGGAAGAATCGAGGAGGTTTAAAAATGATTAACAACATAATTTTTGATCTTGGAAGGGTTCTTATTAACTGGGAACCTGAAAAATACATGAAAAAAGTTTTTGACGAAAAGACAATTTCTTTTCTACTGGAAAAAATATTTAACACTAATGATTGGAACCTTATGGATAAAGGAGTTATTGATGAAAAAACACTCTGGGAAAATAAATTAAATCAATATCCAGAATATAAAAAAGAAATTGAGCACATGAAAAATAAAGTTTTAGATCTACTCACCCCAATTGAAGAAAATACAAAGCTTCTTTATACGCTAAAAGAAAAAGGTTATAATCTATACATTTTATCAAATTTTAGCAAAATTGCTTTTCAAAGAGTGTATGAAAAATACGACTTTTTCAAATTATTCGATGGAATGATAATATCAAGCCATGTAAAATCAATCAAACCTGAAGATCAAATATACAAGATCCTTATAGAAAAATACAAAATAAACCCTGCAGAAAGTTTGTACATAGATGACAAAATAGAAAATATAAAGGCAGGAGAAAAATTTGGATTTAAAACAATTCATTTAGAAAAGCCTGAAGATTTAAAAGACAAACTTTCAAAAATACTAAAAATAGATATTTAAAAATGGGGAAGCTTCCCATTTTTAATTAGATTCCCGGCCATCCAAAGTCAAAAGATACTCCTTTTGATACGTGAATACCATTTTTTAAAATTTCAAAAATAACATTAATATATTTTTCTTCAAAAATATAAGTAGTTGTGGTTGAAACTAAAGTATAATCATATTTTTTTTTGGAGCCTAAATTATACTCTAAATACGTATTTAGAACCAGCTGTGTTCTTGTAGAATTGCCTGAAATACTTGCATCTTCAAATTCTGCTTGTATATCATCCCAATATGCTGCGTTTTCAGTTAAAAACTTTCTCCAAATATTTGCTCCAGAAATATAAAGTATTTTTGAATATGTATTATCTACTGTCTCAATTACCTTCTTTTCAACATTTATTGCATCCTTAAAAAGATATGAAAGCAAAAGGGCTGACAAGGCTGAAAAAAATATCAAAATTATTCCCAAAGAAATATTAATAATTCCTTTTTTCATATACTTTTCCCCCTATAAGTTTGGAATCAAAACAATGACTCTTTCTTTAATAATTTTAAATTCCTTACTTTTATACTTCCAAGGAGCATTCCATGTCAAAACAAACTTTAAAGCGAATATTGAAGATAAATCAAAGCTTGAGTCTACTTCAGATAGCGGTTTTTCTTTTATACCATTGCTATAATACATTGCATTTATATCAAAATCTTCAACATTTTCGAGTATATTTGAAATATAAATATTTGAAGTTGAATCGGAAGTTGGAAAATATCTTTCCATATAAATCTTCCCACTTTCCTTTTCAAAAACTATCTTTGTTTGCTTTATCATTACACTAGGATAGCCTGTAAACGCTACAGATTTTTCATATAAAGGATAAACATACTTGTCTTCATCTCTCAAACTAAGAGTTTTATTAGTTTTTGCAAGGTTTATCTCTTTAAACTCAAATATATCTGATGTCGTAACTTCACCAGGATAATTTCCAGGTCCTGAAATTTTATTTGCATCTAACTTTGCAATTCTTGTATAATAGCCATCTGCTGAAGAAGAAAGCTTGTTTTTAATTATTACCCAATTTATTTTCCCAAGATCTCCACCATACAAGGGTGAGTAAGTTCCATCACCATTTCTAACAAAAAAATTCTTGTACGTTACAACATATGTAATATAAAATTCTTTTTTTTGAGAATCTTCATAGTAATCTATTGAATTTGCAATCTTACAATGATCTGTAACTTGAGAATAAACCTCTCCTTTTTGCTCATAACTTCCTTGATCTCCAGGAACAAAAACAGGCTTATACAATTCTTTCAAAAGTTCTCCTCCACTTCCAGCATATTTAAGTTCATTTTCAAGGATATCGAAAAGAAGTGAAATAGAACTTTCAGCATATAAATTTTGAAGATTTATTCTTGAGTTTTTATATGATTCAACAGAATTATCAACAATATAATAAACTATTTGAAAAGTTATTGCTATTATCAACATAGAAACTAAAAGTTCTGAAAAAGTAAATCCTTTTTTCATCTTATCACTCCAAAACCTTTGGTAATGAATTTTCAATCTTTAAAATCTTTTCTCTTGAATCTAGTAATATTTTTATCTCAGTGTTTGAATATGAGCTTTCAAACACGCCAGCATTGTTTTTAAAAAACAAACTATCGTAAGTATAAATTAAAAAAGAAGATTTTTCCTCATCATTTAAATATACCTTAATATTTTCATCAGTTTTAAATGATGAAATAACATTTGAATCGGGTGTCCCATCCAAGTTATTATCTATATAATAACTAAACTCTCCATTAGCATATCTTATACATACAACATCATCTTCAATAATTGCCGTTCTTCTTGCATCAATGAACAAAAAAAGCAGATTTTGTAAAATTCCACTCAATTTTGATTCTGTGGAATAATTTTTATACATCGTTTGAAATCCAACAAAAGAAACAGACATTACAATCGAAATTATTACAATAACAATTAACAATTCTATTAACGTAAATCCTTTATGTGTTTTTACCATTGCTGAGGCACCACCTGAGTTTCAATGTACTTTCCATCTTCAGTCTCAATCCTTACAGTAACTATTGTTATTTCAGGAAAAGTAATAAAAGTTGAATCTGAAGTTAGAGTAAATATGTCACTGCTTTCAATATTCTTTTTAGAAATACTAACTTTATACTTTACACCATTATATTCTTCATAACTATCTTGTGGAACTATACTTGATACATTCAAATAAGTAAGTTCTTCACATTTGTTTAAAAGTAACTCTTCAAGAGATATTAATTCTGAATTCTCCTTTGTTTTTCTCAAAAGACTCCATGATGGCACAAAAGCAACACCAAATGCAAAAACTATTATAATCAAAGTAACTAAAGCTTCGACAAGCAGTGAGCCTCTTTTCATATTAATTATCCCCTCTATTCCAATTAAATCCTTTAATAATAACCTGCGATGGAGCCGTTTCAATTTCATATTTTAAATATTTTAAATGTGGTGCAGAAAACTCACTTTCAGGTTTTAAATCTGCGGATCCGGAACAGGTTTATCAAATTCTATCTCTGTAGTAAAATTTTCTACTATTGTTCCACTAGCATCTGGCATCAAAGGGTAACCGAATGGATCTATAAGGCTTGGATCTTTTATCCCGTTCTTTATATACCTAATTTCAAACGAACCGTTTCCCAACGATAAGTCAAAGCCAATATTTACCTTTATTCTCTTGACAAAATTATTTGGAAGATCCTTTGGTAAAATTCCAACAAGATTTGTAAGATAATCACTTATTAGATAACCCGGAGAAGTTTCATATTCCTTTTGAGTCTGGGTTATTATTTTATAGTAATTACCAGAGTGATTACCATCAGCTGCAACAAAGTCAGGTATTCCATCATTATCCAAATCTGCAATTGTTCCAGCATCAAAATCGTAAGGTGGATTGTTATCTTTTGAATAACTACCGTGTACCAGTTCTAAGCTTAAAAATTTAGGTTTATTGTCCGGTGTTATACCAACTCCCTTAAAAAGGTACACACTTCCCCCAAAATTTTTTCCTTGCCTCCAAGCATCTGTTCCAATAAAAATGTCTTTGTAGCCATCTCTATCTACATCAGTTATCTTTATAATGGTCGGTCCAAAACTTGGAAGAATCTCTGGAGACTTTGAATTTTTTATAGATGGATCGGTTATAACATAATCACTTAGTTTTCCACTTGATGTAGTTAAAACAAGTTTATTATCTGTATCAAATGTCAACTGATTATTAACTATTTTTCCGAAATATACAAAAACACTTTTTTTATCAGTATGACCAACTATAATATCTATTGTTCCATCGTTGTTTAAATCACCTATATCTAAAACTCCTCCTCCTCCATTTGATTCCAAATCTTTATCCTCAAATAATTTAATTATATTAGATTCATCAAAAAAACGTTCACTACCTTGTCCAGGATCATTTAACCAAACCCAGACTCTTCCTTTATAGTCAATATAAAAAACATCTTTGTAACCATCACCATTGTAGTCATAACTTGCCATAGCAGAAACCGTCCATTTTGTAACAAAGTTTTTATCTTTACTGATTCTTTTATACACAGCATCTTCGCCATTGCTGTTTAAAACATCACTAACAAATTGCGCATATTGCCAAGAATTATATGCAAACAAATCTAACTTCCCATCATTATCAAAATCATCAACAATTAAAGTCCCATCGCCATTTTCAACTGGTAATTGATAATATGATGTATTTTCCAAAACTAGTTCATCATCTTTTTTCCCTTTATTTTCTTTTATTACTACATAACCATCATAAGTTAACGATATAATATCTGCATATCCATCTTTGTTGTAATCCACAGAAAAAGTTTGAGAAACCTGCCCAAAAGGTCCATAACCTGGATCTGCTGTAATATCTATAATTTTATAAACATTCACCGCTACAATTTTTTTATCAACAACACGTGTTGAAACATTTTTTACAAAAATAGCCCCCCATGCTTTTTCAGGATATTGCTGACTCCAATTTGAAATAGGAAATTCTGCAGTATAAACATCTGCAAATAAATAATTTAAAACGAAAAAAATCAAAGATAATAATATAAATCTTTTCATATAAATCACCTCTCGTATAAAACTAATAAACTTCATTGATAAAATAAAAAGAATGTGGCTTAGCTCCAATTCCAAAAAACAGAGTTAACTTACCACTCATGTCCATCTCAAATCCACTTTGTAGATACAACTGGTTGTTATTTGGAAAACCAACAAATACATAAAATAGACCATTTAAATCATTTTCCCCATTAACACCTACACCTATTCCAGATTGCTTGTAAAATGGGAAAATGTTTGAAATAAAAATTCCAGAATAAGAGTATGTAGAACTTTCAAAATTGTACATTAAATTACCATATACATATGAATTTTCATTAAGAATATTCAACATACTAACACCAGAAGATAATGAAAAAACTTCATTATTTCCAAGTTGTGAATAAGCAGTTAAATATAAACTAGATGAAAAAGTGTTATTAGAATATACAATACCTGGACTAAAGTTAAAGTTATAGTCAAGGGATGTTCCAGTTGCAAAATAAAAACCTGAAATATCCATATTTAACGATAAATTAGAGTTATAACCAACTCTAAAGACAAAAGGTATAAATGAAACTTCTGTAACCCCATAAAAATAATCTTCTGTATTTCTAAAAAGTCCAGCATTTAAAATGCTAAATCTATCCTTATATAACAAATAAGCATATCCAAGGCCATATTCATTGTAAAAATTCGTATAATCTTTAAAGTATCTTAAGTAATAAGGTGCCAGAACAAGGTCAGAATCTATTGAAGTTTTAAAATCAAATATGCTACCAACACTCCAACCTCCATATCCTCCAAAATCACCCAAAGCAGAACTTGTTAAGAAAAATGGTGCAAATAAAGATGGTAAAAAATTATACTTTTTTTCTTCCAAAAAACTTGCTTTTCTAAATGTATAATCATCCAATTTTGAATTCTCTGCTATTACACTTTCTATAGTACTTGTTTCAAACTTTGTCTTATATACAGCCATTCCATTCTGACTATAACTTACGTAGTAAATTTCATCTTTACTAACTTCTCCATCAAATGCATATAGACCTTTGCTTATTAATCTAAAATTTTTTACATCTAACAATTCCATGTAATTATCAAATTTCATAGTTACATATATTCCATCGTTTTTCTTTTTTAAAAAGGCACCTTTAAGATAATAATTGTCTATTAAATTATTATCCTTGTAGAGAGAATTCCCCACTAAGTAATACAAATTTTCTCCATCAAATGCAATGCTTCTTACAAATCCATTTACAACTATTTCCTCGCTCAATCCATATATTATTGATTCATCAGACTTATCATCATAAATTGAATAAATGACTTTGCCATCATACACATCAAATGCACTAATAAATCCATCAACAATCTTTTCATTCTTGCCTATGTTCCATATTTCTGTCTTATTGTTTGATGATACAAGTGCGTAAATTTCTCCAGAATCAACTTTAAAGTCCAATGCAGAAAGATTATATTTTGTCAGTATATCCCCTTTTTCTAATACAATTAACTCATTTATTGGATTGTCCAAATATCCTGTTGCAGCACCAAACTTACTCTTTAAAATATACAGTTTATTATCAACCTTCTCTATTTTGTAAATTCTTTCATTTTTACCTTCGTATATTTTTTCTCCATCAAACTTTACATTTAAGCTATTAAGCCACTCTGAAACCTCATCTTCAAAATTATTACCAAAATGTGCTCTAAAATCATCAGTAAAAATTTCAGGAAGTCTTATAAGTGAAACATAAGGGATTGAAAAATTCAGCATAATTTCCAACCAACTATACGATTTATTTATAGAATCTTTTAAATATTTATTTACCTTTTCCATTCCATACTTTTTTACAAGATACTCAAGAAAGCCTCCGTTTCCATTGTAAAAAACTTGTCCTACTCTAAAATCATTTGCAATTTTGTCCTGAGGAAAAGTTCCACCAAATGTCGAAAAAAGGGCATCTGAAATTACCGGATTTCTTAATCTCCCGGAATTTTCTGAAAAACTTGACTCAGCAAATACCGTTGGGGCCTCAACCGAAAATTTTCCTAAGCTTGGAGTATACGGCATTTTTAAATCCGAAAGTGTTTTTAAAATACCGTCACTTGGTTTAAGAGTTACAATGTGAGTAAATTCATGTATTAAAAGATATCTGTACCAATCATCAAGAGGAAGATAATTATACATCACTCCAGTAGGATGCCAAGTATAAATTACAATTGTATTATTTTGAAGCGGGTTTGCATAGCCGTTAGTTATAGTAGTCTTTGTTTTTATAAATATATTAATTCTTCCAGGATCATTTTTAAACATATTAACCACATCGTCCCTAATATCTTCAAAGATATTTCCTACCTTAATTGCAAGGTTTTCATAACCTTCTGGATAATAAACTGTAGCATGCTCAAAAATTAATGCTTTTGAGAACAATACAACCGAAAATAATAGAAAAATAAATAACAAAAATTTTTTCACGCTTTTCCTCCCCTTCTTAATATTATTTTGTTAAAATAATTATATCACACAATTTTACCAACAGGTGCAAGGTAAATTACCATCTCGTTATCACCATCAACACCAATTAAGTTATCCATCTTTTCCTGATCATAAGCAGCAACCGCACATGTTCCACAATCTATACTTGTTGCTGCAAGATAAAGGTTTTGACAAACATGTCCTACGTCAATTGCAATTGCCTTGTAAGATTCTGCTGTATATTTCCACTCCGTTCTATATGGAACGGCAACCCAAACAAAAACTACAGCACTATTTCCAACAAACTGCTGCCCTAATGTTGCATCTATAATTTTGTCCTTAAAATCTCCAGGTTTGACTTTGCAAAGTCCATGTTTTAATGATACATATCTATATATGCCTTTTTCCAACCCATCCACATTAAATACAACCAAATAAGTATCAAATGGATGAGTCGCACCTGCTGAAGGAACCGTTCTAAAAACTACTTTTTTGTCTTGAATATACTTTCTAACACCTTGCGTTGCCCAAAGTAAAAACGACAATTCCTGTAGTGACATAGGTGTATCAGTATATTTTCTTATACTCTTTCTCTCTTCTATAACCTCTCTGAGAGGTTTATTTCCTAAATTAAACTCTGGAAGTTTAATTACTTTTTCACAATCTTTTTCAATTTCCGGTTTTTCAATACCTTTTTCTCTATCCGTATTTTTTATTTGCCTCCAGTTAGATTTTAAAAATTCTCTACTTTTCATACTTTCACCTCCACTAAGAGTATATCAAATTTTACAAACAAAAGTTTTAAAATTTTTACTCAAAATTTGTGAATTAATGATATAATCTATTGGGAGGTGTCGTTAGATGAAAGTTTTTATAACTTACAAAATACCTGAATCTGGAATAAACCTATTAAAAGAAAAATTCGATGTTGATGTATACGAAGGTGAAAAATTTTTGACAAAGCAGGAAATGATGGAACGTTTAAAAGACGCGGATGCAGTTGTAACACAACTTAGGGATCCTGTGGATAAAGAATTTATAGACGCAGGAAAAAAATTAAAAATAATAGCAAATTATGCTGTTGGATTTAATAACATAGATGTGGAATATGCAAAGCAAAAAGGAATATATGTCACAAACACTCCTGATGTTTTGACCGAAGCAACTGCAGATATTGCTTGGGCTTTAATTCTTGCTGTAGCAAGAAAAATTATTCCAGCCGATAAATTCACAAGGGAAGGAAAATTTGAAGGTTGGAAACCCAATCTGTTTCTTGGATATGAAATATATGGAAAAACACTCGGAATTATTGGAATGGGAAGGATCGGAAAAGCAGTTGCAAGAAGGGCAATGGGATTTGGCATGAAAATCATATATCATAATAGAAAAAGGGTAGAAGATGATTATAAATACAACGCAAAATATGTAGATCTAGAAACCTTATTAAAAGAAAGTGATTATATCTCCATAAATGCCCCACTTACCAATGAAACATATCATCTTCTAAATAAAGAAAGGCTAAGTCTTTTAAAGAAAAACGCCATCCTTGTAAATACTGCAAGAGGTCCAATTATTGATGAAAAAGCACTGTACGAACTTTTAAAAGATGGAAAAATAGCAGGAGCAGGGTTTGATGTATATGAAAATGAGCCTGAAATTACAAAGGGATTGGAAAAATTAGATAATGTAGTACTACTACCACACATTGGCTCTGCAACATATGAAACAAGAGAAAAGATGTCTATAATGGTTGCAGAAAATATAATAGATGCATTAGAGGGAAAAATTCCAAGAAATTTGGTGTGGAAAGAATGATTAAAATAGCGGTTGCAGGCGGGGTAACAGGGGGCCATTTATATCCTGCACTTGCCGTTCTAAAAGAACTTGAAAAGCTCACTCCAATTGATGTTCTATACTTCACAGTTTCAGGAAAACTCGAAGAAAGAGTTTTAAAAGATTACAATTACAAAAAAGTTTCTCTAAAAATCCAAGGTCTTAAAAGACCTGTTTATTCTATTGAAAATATAAAAAGGTTATTTAAAATCTTTAATGCTAACAATATTGTTCTAAAAGAACTCAAAAAATTTAAGCCGGACATTGTATTTGTAACAGGAGGATACGTAAGCTATCCTGTTGGAACAGCTGCAAAAAAACTAAAAATACCACTTTATATACAAGAACAAAATGTGATTCCTGGACTTGCAAATATTAAATTATCTTCCTTTGCAAAGAAGGTTTTTGTGTCTTTTAAAGAATCTAAGAAATACTTTCAAAGAGATGTCGTTGTAGCCGGAAACCCAATTTTAATACGTCATAAAGAAAATTTGAATTTTGAAAAAAAGACCATTCTAATTGTTGGAGGAAGCGGTGGCAGTGAATTTTTAAATTCACTTGCATGCAAGCTTTCAAATAAACTAAAGGATTATCATTTTATATTATCAAGCGGAAGAAAAGAAGTACCTTGCAAAAGTGAAAATTTAACAATTTTGGATTACATTGAAAACATGTCAGATTATTATAGTGCAGTTTCATGTGCTATCACAAGAGGCGGTGCTACAACAGTAAGTGAATTAATTTTCTTTGATACACCTTCGATAATAATTCCATGGGAAGGCTCCACCGAAGCACATCAAATAGAAAACGCAAAGCAAATTGAAAAACTCGGATTAGGATATGTAATAAGAGAAAAAGAGGTAAATATTGATGAAATAGCTAACAAGATTATCGAGCTTTCAAACCGTGAAAGAAAAGGTTCACCAAAGACAAATCCAGCAATTTTAATAGCAAAAGAAATTAAAAACGAGGTGTTAAAATGAAGATTCACTTCCTTGGAATCGGCGGAATCGGAATGAGTGCACAAGCGATACACGAACACTTCTCAGGAAATGTAGTTTCAGGAACCGACCCATATTCATCGGAACGTGTGAATTATCTAAAAAGCCTTGGAATTCAAGTTTTTAAATCACATCTTCCAGAAAATATCGATAACGCAGATCTAATAGTTAGAACTCCAGCAGTTTCTGAAGATAATGTGGAAGTAAAAAAAGCAAAAGAAAATGGTATACCAGTTATTTCAAGGCTAGAACACCATATATCTATTTTAAGACCATACACTAAAATTGGTGTCACAGGAACGGATGGGAAAACTACCACAACTGCTATGCTTGCTCATGTTTTGTTAAAACTTGGAAAGGATCCCACAGTATTTTTGGGCTCAACGCACCCAATGTTGGAACACGGAAACTACAGAAAAGGAAGTAATATAGCAGTTTTTGAAATGGATGAAAGCCAGCCAGGTTTTGAAAACTATAATCCTGATTATCTCATTATAACCAACATTCGGGGAGATCACATAGAAAATTTCAAAAATTTACAACATTATAACAGTTGTTTTGAAAATTCGTGCAAAAATGTTAAAATATGTGTGTCAAATGTTGAAAATAATATAATAAATAATTCAATAAAGTTTGGACTAAATGATGGGGACTATAAAATAAATAAAATAGAAAATAACAAATTTTCTCAAAAAATTACAATAAATACACCATATGGAAAGAAAAAATTCATTTTAAACGTTCCAGGAGTTCACAACGCACTCAACGCACTTTCAATAATTTCATTGCTCTTTGAAATGGGATATGAAAAAGATTTGGTACTAGAAGCATTTTCTGATTTTTCGCTTCCAAAAAGAAGGTTCGATATATCATATAATGAAAATGATATCGTAATAATAGATGATTATTCTCACACTCCAGTAGAAATTAAAAGTTTACTTTCAACTGCAAAAAGCGTTTTTAAAGACAAAAAAATTACAATAATTTTTCAACCTCACAGATATTCAAGGCTAAAAAGAGAATGGAAGAATTTTTCAGAAGCTTTATCATTAGCAGATAAGATATATATTACTGAAGTTTATGGCGCATTCGAATCAAAAAATGGTATTAGCGCTCGATTAATTGTAGAAAAGATAAATAATGCTATCTTTGTTCAAGAAAAAGAAGAATTACTACAAATTCTACCCTCAGAACCTGGAGTATATATTTTTGCAGGTGCAGGAGATATTATTGAAATTTCAAAGAAATTTAAAGAAAAAGTAGGAGGGCTAAAAGTTTGAGTATAAAGCTGAAGGAAATTTATATAAATGGATTTAAATCCTTTGGCAGACCCGTAAAGATTCCAATATCTCCTAGGATAACAGCAATCGTTGGACCTAACGGTTCAGGAAAATCAAACATTGTTGAAGCTATACAATGGGTCTTTGGAGAGCATTCACTTAAGCAATTAAGAGCTTCAGAAAAATTTGACATGATATTTAAAGGAAACGGAAAAACACCTTCAGCTAGAAGCGCTTTTGTGGAACTTACATTCGATTTTAATGGTCGAGAGTATAAAATAGCAAGAAAATTGGATGCAAGTGGAGAAAACACTTACTATTTAAATGGAGAAAGTGCGCGTCTTAAAGATATAACGGCCTTGCTGGGCTCTAACGCTCTTGTCTCAATAATTGGTCAAGGAAAAATAGATAAAATCGCAATGGCAACTCCACAAGAACTAAAAAAAATATTTGAAGATGCTGCAGGGACATCAGTATATATTGAAAGAAAAAAAGAAGCTCTTTCAAAGCTTGCAGGTACAGAAGCAAACATAGAAAGGCTAAAAGATATAATTTATGAAATTGAGCGAAATAAAAAAAGCCTATATATAAAGGTTAAAAAGGCTGAAAAATACCGCGAATATTCTGAAAAGTTAGAAGCCTTAAGAGAAAAATACTTTGGAGCTATTTACACCTTCGAATCTGAGAAGCTAAAAGAATTGGAAGAAGAATATTTAAAAAATAAAAAACTATATAAAGAAAAGATAAATGAACTTGCAGAAACAGAAAGCCGATGGTCGATCCTAAGAGAAGAATTTAACAAATTAAATAAAAAAATGGAAGACTTCACCAGTCTTCTTGAAACTCAAAAGCAAAGACAAAATCAACTGCTTGAACTCAAAAATTCATATACAAACAGACTTAACGATCTTAAAAGTATCTATGTTGAAAAAATGGCAAAAATTGATTCACTAAAAGAAGAAGCCCAAAGAATCACAGAAAGAGAAAAAGAAATACAGCTAATTCTTGAAAGTTTAAAAAAAGAACTCCTTGAAAAAGAAGAAATTTTATCTAAAGTAGAAGAAGAAAGAAATTTATTAACTTCAAAATATTCCGAAAAAGAAATGAATCTTTTAAAAAAGAAAAATGAATACGATGAAATAGAAAAAAATCTAAACAAACTTGAAAACGAGAAAAAGTCTCTAACAGAGTCGATAATTGATTTGACAGAAAGATTAAAAATGGTTGAAGAACAGCTTGAAACAAAGCTAGAAAGATCAAAAGAACTTAACGAAGAAATAAGTGAACTTTCGCAAAACTCAGAAAAATATGATAAAAAGACAAAGGAATTGCTTGAAGAAATAGAACAATTAAAGCAAGAAATGCAATCCATAGCAGGTCAAAGAGAGTTTTTAAAAGAAAACCTTGAAAAAATTGTTCATAGAAAAAAGGAAATACAATCTGAGATTTTTGTCATTCAAAAACAACTAAATGAATATCAAGGATTTTCAAACGCTATTAAAAGGATTTTTGAACAAAAAGATCAATTCCCCGGTATTATTGACGTTATTGCAAACATCATAGAAACAGATGAAAAATATGTAGAAGCTATTGAAGCTTTACTAGGAGGAAGGTTGCAGCATATAGTAGTTGAAAGTGCCGAGGTTGCAAAAAAAATATTAAATTTTGCAAAAAACAATAAAATCGGTAGGGTAACTATTATTCCTTTGGATTTAATATCTGCAAAGTCATCTAATATCAACCTTCCAAAAAACGCAATTGACTTTGCCAAAAATCTTGTCAAAGTAAAAATAGACGAAAAAGAAAAATTATTAAATTATCTATTTGGAAATGACATTGTAGTAGAAAATATAGATATTGCTGTAGATATAAAAAGAAAATACAATCTAAGAATAGCAACTTTAGACGGTGAAATAATAAGTTCAAGTGGTGCAATGACAGGAGGAAAATATGAAAATTCTACGTCATTTCTTGCCAGAAAAAACTTACTAGAAAATTTAAAAAACGAGCTTGTTGAAAAAGAAAGGATAGAAGCAGAAATAACAAAAAAACTAGAGAATCTTAAGATAAAACTAGATGAACTTAGAAATTACAGTGAAGTAGTAAATAGCGAACTTTTAGAATATTCAAGTAAAAGCTCATCTTCAAAAAGGCTATTACAAGAACTAGTAAGATCTGAAAGTGAACTTAGTAAAGAAATTAAAAATCTTGAAAAGTTAAAAAATGATTATTCATTAAAAGTCCAGGGAATGAATGAAAGGATAAAAGTTATAGAGTCAGAAATAGAAAATTCTAACAATACATTAAAACTTTTAAAGAAAGAGTTGGAAGATTCAAACAAAGAAATGTTTGAAGATAAAGAGAAATTGGAAGAGATTAATGAAAAATACATGGAACTTCAAAGCGAAATTCGAACATTGCACGAAAGAAAATTACAATACGAAGGTGAAATTACAAGAGCTTTGAAAAGAAAAGATGAAATTGAAGTAGAAATATCCACTTTTTCTAAAGAAGCAAAAAGTTTGAGAGACGAAATTGACTCAATTGAAGAAAACATAAAAGAATTAGAACAAGAATTGAATACATTAAAATCAGAAACTGAAGCTTTATTCAAAAGCATGAATGAAGATAAGAGTGGAAAAAATGATAAAGTTAAAGAACTAAAAGAAATAGAAGAAAAAATGGAAAAACTACGCGAAGAAACTGAAAAGATAAGGGAAAAAATGCATTCTCTTGAGCTTGAAATACAGGCCAAGAAGATGAAAATAGAAAACATAGATGAAAAATACAGAAAGCTCATAAGGATTTCAGAAGATGAGGTAAATACCATAAAAAAAGAAATGGATGATCTTGAAAATAAAATAAAATACATCGGACCCGTTGATTTTGAAGCCGAAGAAGAATACAAAGAAGTTGTAAAAAAATACGAAGAGCTTGAGCTTCAAAAAAAGGACCTTGAAAATGCAAAACAAAAATTAATTGAATTAATAGAAAAAACAGATGAAGAAGCAACGCAGGTATTTATGAATACCTTTAATACTGTAAGAAAGACATTTAAAAAATACATAGAAGAGCTGTTTTTTGGCGGAAAAGGCGATATAAAACTTCTTGATAAAGAAAACGTTTTAGAAAGTGGTATAGAAATAGTTATTTCAAAAGCTAATAGCAGAGCACAAAAGTTGCAGCTTTTATCGGGTGGCGAAAAAGCATTGGTCGGCCTAGCGCTTTTAATGTCACTTCTTGAAGCTCAACCAAGTGCATTTTACGTTCTAGACGAACCAGATGCTCCATTAGATGAATTTAACGCCGAAAGATTCAAAACGCTATTGCAAAACTCAAACGCACAGATTTTACTAATAACGCACAAGAAGAATGTAATGGAAGCGGCAGAAATAATGGTTGGAATTACAAAAGTTGATGACATTTCAACTATTGTTCCAGTAAGATTGGAGGAGGTAGTATGAGGCACTTATTCTATTTACAACAATTTTTTGAAAGACTTCCATCACCAGCATTTATAAAAGACAACAAATTTAGATATGTCTGGATTAACAAGGAATGGAAAAAAACTTATGAACTTGATGATAGAAAAGCCATAGGAAAAACCGATCAAAAAATTTTCGGAAATACAATTTCCGAAAAAATCGAAGCAAAAGTTATTAAATCGAAAAAAAATCAAGAGTATGAAAAAGAATATAAAGACAAATTCTTCAGAGTCGTGGTTATTCCTATTAGGCTTGGCGATGGAACATACGGCGTTGCAGGAATTGAATTTGACGAAACAAAGAGATATTTTAACGATTTAGTACTTCAAGCCAACCTAAAAGTGTCGGAAATAATTAGAGAACTTTTAGTATCACCACTTGAGAGTAAAGACTTTTTTGTTGAAAGACTCCTTGATAAAGTTCAGGAAAAAATGCACTTGGAAAAGTATGCATTAATAAAAAATAATGAAATTATAAAAAGTTTCTTTCCAGAAAATGTATGTTTAAAAGCAATGACTAAGGAAGGAATAAAAGAGTTTAGCGTAAATACTGTAAAATACATTGTCATACAATTTGACGAGTACAAAGTTGTTATCAATAGCTCTCCAATTACAGCTAAACTTACTAATTACATCGTTCCTTTAATTTTACCAAAAGTTGAAAATGTTTTGTCAAAGATAGAAAACGAAGCAAGAAAAAAACAATATTATACAACCATGGAAAAAATGGTTGAAGCTGTTATTTCATGGAAAAAAGAAAAGCTTGAAGATTTTCTCCAAAAAGTGCTTGAAGATATTGTTCAAATTATACCTGAAGCAGAAAAAGGAACCGTGTGGTTAATAAAAGATGGAAAGTACAAATGTGTTGCCGAAGTAGGATACAAAGATGCTACAAAACTTGAATTTCCACCAGAAAAATCCTCATATGGTCAAAAAATTGAGGAAATGATAAAAGAAGGATACACAGTATTCGAAATTGAAGGGGCAAAAGATCTAGTTTCAACAAGCCCGCTTGCAGAAACATTTAAAAAATACGGTATGTTCGATCCAAATTTTAGACCACTTTTGGGAGTATTCAAGGTTGGAAATAACGTTATTGGAAATATTTCAATAGATAATTTTTCAGGGATTTCCTTTTCAAGTGAAAGTAAAAAAATTCTAGAACAATATGTAAAAATACTCTCGAATTTTTTAGAAGAATATGAAATTTAGACTACAAAAATTGCTTGACTTTGCATCTAAACAGGAAGAATTAATAAAGCAAGAGCTTTTTAAAGTAAGGATGGAAAAAAAGAAAATTGAAGAGGAAATTCAAAAAACCGTAGATTACTTAAAATCTCTGGAAAATGAAATTTTCGGAAAACAAATAAACGGTTTATATTTGAATATGCTCCTTGAAATTAAAAACTCTGGAGAAAAATACATAGAAAGCTTAAAAGATAAGCTTTACGAAATATCATTAATGGAAGAAAAAGTTTTAAAAGACTATCTTGAAAAGAGAAAAGAAAGAAAATCTTTGGAAAAGCTTAAGGAAAGGTTTAAAAATAAAGAATATATAGAACTTCAAAGAAAGGATATTAAAAATATAGACGAGATAGCCGAAAGAAAGCACTTTTTTGGAGGGGAAAAATGATATACCTGTACAAGTTTATCGGCAGTTTTGTTCAATTTCCTGGAATTTTAATAGCATTTTTTTCTCTTTTAACTTTATATTATTTTTTAAAAAAACGCCAAATTTGGCGATTTTTTCTTATTTTATCAATAGTTTTTTATCTAATTTCTTCTCCATTTTTTGTATATTTTCTATCAAAAAGTTTCTATATAAAAGAAAAAAATATTCCCGACTCACAGAATTCGGTAATTGTGATACTGGGAGGCGGTATCACTTTTTTTGATGGAAAATATGAAGTAGGAAATCATACGCTTAAAAGACTTTTAAAAGGATTTGAAATTTATAGAAAAACCAATGCCCCAATAATAATTAGTGGTGGTGTAATTGGAAAAGGAATTAGCGAAAGTGCAATAATGAAAGATATCTTAGTAACTTTCGGTGTAAATATTAATGATATAATTGTTGAGGATAAGGCAAGGACAACAAAAGAAAACGCAATTTTTGTATCAAAACTATTAAAAGGAAAAAATTTTGAAAATATTATACTTGTAACTTCATTTCTTCACATGAAAAGAAGTATAATGCTCTTTGAAAAATACTCAAAAAAAAATATAATTCCTATTGTATGTGATTATCCAATAGATTATAGAAACAGTTTCTTAGATTACCTCCCCTCTGCAGAAGCACTTTATACATTTTCCCAAATTACTCATGAATTTTTTGGGATCCTAAAAGGTGGTTAAATGAGAAAAGGAAATTTAATATCTATAGTGTTAATTGTATTTTTGATCTGCAGCTTTATACTATTAAAGATCTGGCAAGTACTATATATAAGGCTTAATGGTATGCCATAATGAAAGGATGGTGAACCTATGTTTCCATTGTATGATACTATACCTAGCAGAAAAAAGCCGTACATTACATATACGATTATATTTATAAATGTTGTCATATTTTTATACGAACTAATACTTAATAACGCTGAACTTCAACAATTTTTCTTTAACTATGGTGTAGTTCCACTAAGATATACTCACGTATTAACAAATAAAATAAAATATGTTTATCAATGGAATCTAATAGAAAACATAATTTATTCAAATCCTATTTTTCCGTTTATCTCACACATGTTCGTACACGGTGGTTGGTCACATATACTTGGAAATATGTGGTTTTTGTGGATTTTTGGTGATAACGTTGAAGATAGGATGGGACATTTTAACTATCTTCTTTTTTATTTAACAGGCGGATTATTTGCATTATTTTTCCATATGGCCTTTAATCTTTTCTCTCCTTACCCTCTTGTAGGCGCATCGGGTGCTATTTCCGCAGTTATGGGAGCATACTTTGTTAACTTTTGGTATTCAAAAATTGTTTCCTTGGTAATATGGTTTGTCCCATTTTTAATTGAAATTCCCGCATTTATTTATCTTTTTATATGGTTTACTATACAAATTCTAAACGGAACATTATCTAACATAACAGGTTCAGGTGTTGCATATTGGGCTCACGCAGGTGGTTTCATATATGGAATGATTATTGGCAGCAGGGTAAGGAGGAGGTATTATATATGAAAAAGGTGGTAATATTAACAACCGGCGGAACAATTGCAATGGTTAAAAATGAACAAGGTGTAGTACCATACGATAAGGGTAGTGCTTTGATAAGTGAAATACCATCGCTTAAAAACCTTGGTGTTAAAATTGAAGTCAGAGAATTTTCAAATATACCAAGTCCTCATATGACTCCACAGAAAATGTGGGAACTTTCAAGAACTATAGATGAAATTCAAAAAGATGATGATGTTATAGGTGTTGTAGTAACCCATGGTACGGACACACTTGAGGAAACTTCTTATCTTTTAGATTTGACTTTAAAGTCTGAAAAACCTGTTGTTTGTACTGCAGCTATGAGAAATATTGGTGAACTTGGAACAGATGGTCCAAGAAATGTTTATTCCTCTGTATTAACAGTTTTATCTCCGCAAGCAAATCAAATGGGTGTAATGGTCTGTTTAAACGATGAAATCCACGCTGCAAGAGAAGTAACAAAAACTTATACAAGCAACGTAGCAACTTTTGATTCTCCCGGATATGGTCCTTTAGGAATTGTTGATGAAGATAATGTCATATTCTTTAGAAAATCTCTTACAAGGGAAAAAATTTTAGTCGATAAAATAGAAGAGAGAGTGGCACTAATAAAGACTTTTACTGGAGATGATGGAAAGCTATTAAAATATGCAGCAGAAATAGGCTATAAAGGAATAATACTTGAAGGATTTGGAAGAGGAAATGTTCCACCATTAGTTGCAGAAGCAGTTGAGGAAGTTATAAAGGAAAAGCAAATACCTGTAATAATTACCTCAAGATGTTTTAAAGGTAGAGTATACCCTGTGTATGGATATGCTGGTGGAGGAGCTGATTTAAGAAAAAAAGGTGCTATTATGAGTGAACATCCAATAGGGCAAAAAGCAAAGATAAAATTAATGGTTGTTCTTGGAAAAACAAGTAACCTGGAGGAAATAAGACAATATTTTGAACCTAACATTTCAAGGAGGATTATACTGCATGAAGGATAAAGATTTAAAGGCTGCTTTTTTTGTTGGAATATACGCTTTAATTTTTCTGATTTTCTGTATTATTTTTGATACAATTCTTAATATCTTTGTTTTTACATTAATGTCTGTTTTGATTGTGAATCTAATTGCCAAATTTTTCAAACTTATTAAAATTTCTACAAAAAGTTCCATAATCTTGGGACTAATAATTTACTTCTTCATAATTATTTATGGTATAATATTAATAATCCCATCTGTAGCTCAACAATTTGGAGAATTTATTGCTACAATAAATTCGGTCTTTGAGAATAAAGCATGGGAAAGTTATCTAGAAAATAATCCAGACCTTCTCAGCGGAGTAAATGACGTTATGAATTGGATAAGGCCAAAATTGAATGATCTGACAACTTCTTTGCTAAATAACATAGCAAAAGGAACACCTACATTTTTTATAACAATATTCTACTCAATCTTACTTACAATATACATCCTCCTGTACTCCTCATGGTTGAAAAACACATTTCCTAATTTATTTCCGAAAGATATTAGAAATGATGTAGCAACTTTCTTTGACAAAGTATATTCTACTCTTTCTAATTTTGTAAATGTTGTAGTAATTAATGCAGTAATAACAGCCATAGCTTTTTATATCGTGTCATCGTTTTACTTTAAGGAACTTGCAGCCATATTATCATTTTGGGCAGGTATAACAAACTTAATACCAATTGTTGGAGTCTTTTTTGAATATGTACCGGTGTTTTTATTCTCGCTAACACTCGGCCTAAAAGGATTTATCATTGTTAATATTTTCGTTATAGCTATTCATCTTGCTCTTTTCATAATTTTTGTAAATGTTATGAAGATGAATCTTAATTTGAATCCTGTTTTAATGATAATTGCCATAATTATTGTTAACCAGATATTTGGTCTTGTTGGTACATTTTTTGCTGTCCCACTCTTAATATTTATTGTTGCCTACTGGGAGAAATTTGTAAAACCAAAGTTTGAAACTTAATTTTTTGGAGGTGGTTTATATGAAAAGAATTAAATTTGTTTTTTTAGTCTTTTTAGTAATTTTTATACTCTTTTCATGTGGAATAAACGTTCCAAAAAAGTTACCGGAAACAATCAAAGTTAAATACAAAAATCACGTTGAAATTCCTCTTACAACATTACACTACGAATTAAACAATTTTACTACATCAATGGTCGAATCTCTTGAAAATAGTGGTTTCAAAATTACATCAGAGACTCCTATTACGGTTTCTACTGAAAATACTTTCGAGATATCTCCAAAAATTGAAACTCCTATTGAAGGTATTTCAGGTGATGCTACATTTAATGTATTTGACAAAACAACTATATTGAATTTCTCTATAATTTCTGATTCATCACCCCTTGAAATGCTCAGTTTTGACAATGTAGAATTCAAAATTTACTTTGAATCAACTACCACAAATTTAGACTCCACATTAACATTTTATCTAAATGACTCAAAAATAATTCTTACAAAAAATTCATCAGAAGCTAATTTAAGTGCAACATTAAAAAATGCACTTGAAAACAAGAAAAATCTTGAAGCGTCTGCAACAATATATGTCAAAGGTACACCGGGAGATAATGATGAATTTGGTATCAAATACTTTGTTAAAATACCTTTATCGGGAACTGTTAAGACCGACTACCGTATCATAAGTCAGGAAGTTGATCTAACATCTGTTGCAACAATTCTTGAAAATATTGAATCTGCTTATATTGTTTTCAAAGAATGGAAAAATCAAACAGGATTAAGTAAAATAGGTTTTAAATTGGGTAATCTTTCTAGTTTTATTGATGACTCAAATACTAAAATTTCTATCACCAAACAAGATTTTGCCGATATAACAAAGCAAAAAACACTTCTTGAAATATTTATTCCAAAAGATTCTTCAATTCAAATCAATTCAAGTTCATACATTGATGCTTCTTCATACCTTTCTCTAGATTTAAATCTTGAAAATGTTGAATTCACATTAGGAGGTGAATAATTTATGAAAAAATTATTTTTCTTTCTAATCATTTTTTTATTTGCAATAACTTCGCTTTCATTTGTAAATTACGATAACAATTTTAAACTTTTCAAATTAAACTTCTCATTTAACCCTTACCTTTACCAATTCATATACAATGTAGATAATTTAAATAATTTACTAAATGATGGTATTCTTGATATAAACAAAATAAATTCATTCAGAGTAGGGATTTTTGGTAATACTCATGCAAGTGCTTCTATAAAAATTGGAAAATTTTCATTAACGCCATTTGCTGAGCTGGATATGAATCTATTACTTTCAATTCCAGACGATTTGTTTAAATTTTTAACAAATGATATCGAAATAGATAAAACATATGAATACGACGAGATTAAAATTCCTTCTTACTCAAACACATTTTTAAATATAGGCGTTGCATTAAAATTTAATAATCTTTCAATATCTCCCTATGTATACACTCCTGTTATATATATTTCGGAAAAAGATCAAAAATTTTATTTTAAATATACTTCTAGCTCATCTCCATCAAAGATCAATTTAGAATTAAATTATGACCTGATTGGATACATTCCTATAAATACAGAATCAGAAAACGAAGCAAAAAAATCACCAACGGGTATAGCAGCTTCGTTAGGATATTCAAACAGTAGACTTGGAATATTTGTAAATAATATAACAATCAAACCTATAACTTTACCTAGCGCAAAATTATTAAGAATAACTACTGATGCAACTTATGAAAATCTCTCATTTGAAATTGTAGATACCAATTTGGAAGTTAAATCAATAGACAAAGAAATTAAAATTTCTCCAAAGCTCAACCTAAGTGGCTATTACAACTTTAAATTTTTAGCAGATTTTCACTTGGAAGGTATGTACTATTTCGATAGAAGTTACACACTTTCAGCAGAAATTTATAAAAAAATATTCTTTTTAATACCATTTTATAAATTCGGATACTATTCAAAAAATTCTGTATTCTCAAATACATTAGGCCTTGGAATAGATCTTATATTGTTAAAATCAAATTTTGGAATAACTATTACTTCAGACAAAATAATACCATCTAAAGACTCATATCAAGGATTTGGAGTTGCGTTTAATTTTGAATTTGGAATATAGTACTATACAAAGGATAATATTCATGTTATAATTGATAAGCAAATTTTTTAAAAGGAGAGTTGAGTAATATGCATGATCACCATCATGAACATGAACACGAACATGAACATTTAGAGGCTTTTACACTTTATGATGAAGAAGGAAATGAACACAACTTTATACTACTAGCCGAAATCGAAAATGAAGGTTCCGATTATTGGGCTTGTGAAGAGATATTTGTGGAAAACGAAGAAATCACAGATTTTGGAGAACTCTACATATTCAAGAAAACAGTTGATGAAGAAGGAAATGTATTCCTTGATACTATCGAAGACGAAGACGAATTTAACAGAGTTGCAAAAATGTTTGAAGAAATGTCCGACTTTGAAATAGTTGATGACGAAAACGAAGATATTGACAATTAAAAGTTAATTTGTTAAAATATTTTCAGGTTGCAGGCGTAGCTTCAAGAGGTGGAGCGCCTCCTTGGTAAGGAGGAGGGTGTGGGTTCGAGTCCCACCGCCTGCTCCAAAAGGCCTCTTTTAAGAGGCCTTTTTGTGTTATAATATATAAGGAGGCTTTTTTTTGAAAAAACTCTTTTTCATATTTTTGACTTTATCTATTACAATTTCTATATTTTCATACACTGTATATTTTGAAATAAAAAACTTAGAAAAACTTGAAGATGACATATTTTTAGCAGGTTCTTTTAATAGTTGGAAATATGGTGACCCCAATTTTAAGTTCGAGTTTAAAAATGGAAAATATATCCTAAAGACTGACCTTTCTGGGGTTATAAAATTTACAGTAAATAGAGGCAGCAAAGAAAAATCTGAAACTAAAAGTGTCAGAATTGCACGTATATTTAAGGATAATATTAAAATAAAGTTATTTGTAAAAGGATTTAGTGATATGAAAGGGAAGCTAATAAAATATGAAAATTTTTATTCCCCACAACTAAAAAATTTTAGAGATATTATTGTATATATCCCACCAAAATATAAAGAAAACCTTCCAGTAATTTATATGCACGATGGACAAAATCTATTTGATAAAAAAACATCATTTATAGGAATAGAATGGAAGATAGATGAAACATTAGATGAGTTAATAAATAACGGAGAAATTGAACCAATCATTGTTGTTGGAATATACAACACAAAAGATAGACTCTCCGAGTATAGCCCGTGGTATGATGAGAAATTTAAAGCTGGCGGTAAAGGCGATTCCTACATAAAATTTATCGTTGAAACGCTCAAACCTTTTATTGACAATAATTTTAAAGCAAATAAAGAGAAAACTTTCATTGGTGGCTCATCTATGGGAGGTTTAATATCTTTATATGCATTGGCAAAATATCCAGAAATATTTTCAGGAGCAATTGCAATGAGTCCTTCTTTGTTTTTTGCAAACGAGAAAATTTTTGAATATATAAAAGATAATCCTCCAAAAGGAAAAATCTATATGGATGTAGGAAAACTTGAAGATAAAGAAATGGTAATACTTGCAAACAAAATGAAAGAAATTTTAAACGATTTTTCTGTTAAAATTTATTTTAGAATAGACGAAAATGGAAAACACAATGAATATTTTTGGGGAAAAAGATTTAAAGATGCTATAAAAAAGATTTTAAATGATTAATCGGGAGGGATGTATATGAAAAAATTAGTTATTAGTATTATACTATTATTTAGCATCTTACAATTTGGAATCAGTTTATTAAATCCTTTTGGCCCAACTATTTTCCCTGTAGCACCTATACTTGGCGAAAAAGTAAAAGGAGAAGTTGGAATTTCAATTGAGCTTTGGAAAAACCTCGATGAAGTAGTCTCAAAGGTTTCATCAAATTATTCAAAGTTCGTAGTACTTCCAATTACAACGGCAGCGAATATATATTCAAGTGGAGTAGATATAAAATTAGTTGGTGTACATGAATGGAAAGTTTTTTATTTAATTGCAAACGAAGACTTTAAAGATTTAAGTTCACTTAAAGGAAAAACTGTATACTCTGCTCACGGTCGTGGACAGACAGTTGATGTTTTGCTTAGATATCTTTTGGTACAAAACGGCCTCAAGCCAGATGTTGACGTAAAATTTGCATATGCAGCTCCTCAAGAAATTGTAGCACTTTTTAAGTCTAAGAAAATTAATTTTGCAGCTCTTCCAGAACCTTTTGTATCAATGTGCCTTGATAGTGGAAAAATAGTTCTTGACTTCCAACAAGAATGGAATAAAATATCAAATTCATCATTAGGTATTCCTATTGCAGGACTATTTGTGGTAGGTAAAATTACTGAATTTGAAAATGTAATAAACGATGTTGAAAAAACATTCAAAAAAAGCGTTGAATATGCAAACAGTCATATAGATGAAGCACTTGAAATTACAAGTAAATATCTTCCTATACCATCTGCTATTCTAAAAAAATCACTTGAAAGAACAACATTTAAGTATATACCAATTAATGAATGTAAAAATGAAGTTCACAACTTTTTAAAAACGATGCATGAACTTTATCCAGAAGGCATTCCACAAGTTCCTGACGAGGGTTTCTATCTAAAATGAAATTTTTATACGGATTAATTTTATTCATCCTTATTTGGTGGATTTTTTCGATAATAATAGATTCTCAACTCATCCTCCCTACACCAATCTCTGTAGGGAGGGTCTTTATTGATCTTGTCCAAACCAAAACCTTATGGTCATCTCTGCTTTCAACAGTACTTAAAGGTATTATTGCACTGGCTTTTACAATCATTCTTGGTTTTTTCTTTGGCTTTTTAATGGGAATTTTTGATGTACTATACGAACTTTTTAGACCTGCATTTACTATTTTTCAGTCAGTGCCTGTTATATCCTGGCTTGTCTTAGTAATATTTGTTTGGGGGATTGGTTTTAAAGGACCGATTGTAATAACTGTTCTATCTCTTCTACCAAATACAACATTTGCAATAGCTCAAGGAGTCAAAAATACTGACAAGAAATTAATTGAAATGGCATATGTTTATAAAGTTCCAAAAAAGAGAATAGTAAAAGATATCTATATAGGCTCGGTAATCCCCTTTCTATTTACCGCATTAGAGGTTATCTCTGGAAACATATGGAAAGTTATAATAGTCTCTGAGTATCTAGCAGGAAACGAAGGTATTGGTGTACAAATTGCTTGGGCAAGACAATATGTAAACGTTCCAAAAGTATATGCTTTAACTATATTTGCTATACTATTGGGTATATCTTCTGAAAGGCTAATAAAATTCATTATAAAAAGGAAGGAATTTTATTATGCTTCTTAAATTAGAAAATGTCTCCAAAAACTTTGGAAAATTATGCATTTTTAAAAACATAAACCTTTCAATATCTAAAGGTGAAAAAGTCGCACTTCTTGGCCCCTCCGGATGTGGTAAAACTACACTTTTGAGGATAATAGCAGGTCTAGAGGATGCCGAAGGAAAAATTGAGAAAAAATTTGATAAAATAGGTTATATCTTTCAAGAACCAAGACTTATTCCCTGGAAAACAATATATGAAAATCTTAAATTTGTATCTGAAGATAGTAAAAAAATTGATAATATTCTTAAATCCCTAAAACTATACGAATTTAAAGACTATTATCCTATTAAACTTAGCGGAGGCATGAAGCAAAGGGTAAATCTTGCAAGGGCGCTACTTGTCGAACCAGATTTATTATTACTTGATGAACCATTTTCATCTCTTGATATCCACATAAAATGGAATTTAATAAAGGATCTAAACACTCAAATAGATAAAAATCATATAACTACTATTCTTGTAACCCATGATTTAAAAGAAGCATTAATGTTATCGGATAAAATATACGTTCTTTCAAATAGACCTGCAAAAATCATAGGAGAGTTTTTAACCAGTCAAATCAATGAATCTGACCTGTCAAATGAAATTATTAAGTTATGGGGTGGATAAGAATGTATATTCATAAAATAAAAAAGACCGGGAATATGAAAGTTGATGCTTTTGTTTTAACCGACAACTTATCAGAAATATCCGAAGCAATTGAACAACTTAAAAACGTGGCTTCTCTTCCAACTATAGTGAAAGCCGCTTATGCGATGCCCGATATTCATTGGGGATATGGATTTCCAATTGGAGGTGTTGCTGCCTTTTCTAACATTATAAGCCCTGGCGGCGTAGGATTTGACATTAACTGTGGAGTTAGATTGCTTAAAACGCAAATAGACTATAATGACTTTAAAAAATATATAGAGAGCACTATTAAAGAGCTCTACGATGTAATACCCGTTGGAGTTGGAGCAACATCAAAAAAATTTGATAAAAAATCCTTTAAAAAAATAATAGAAGAAGGCGCCAAAAGAGCAATTGAAATGGGATGTGGACTTTCTGAAGATTTAGAATACATTGAAGATTTTGGAAGTATTTCTCCTGCAAGTATGGAAGATATCTCTAAAACAGCATATGAAAGAGGCAGGGAAGAACTAGGTACACTTGGTGCAGGAAATCACTTTATTGAAATTCAAAAAGTTGAAGAAATATATGATGAGAAAAAAGCAAATATTTTGGGGCTTTATAAAAATCATATAGTAATAATGATTCACACAGGTAGCAGAGGCTTCGGACACCAAATTGCAACTGATTATATAAAGCTTATGAGAAATTTACATAACGACCTTCCAGACAAACAACTTGCATACGCTTATTTTGATAGTGATCTAGGTCAAAAATATTATTCTGCAATGAATTGTGCCGCAAATTATGCATTTTCTAATAGACAAATTATTACCCACTACATAAGAAAAGTTTTCTCCAAATTTTCAAAAGTTGAAATCGTGTACGATGTTGCACACAATATTGCAAAGGTTGAAAAACACGACAATCAAAAGTTAATAGTCCATAGAAAAGGTGCCACAAGAGCTTTTGGACCATATCATCCAGATATTCCTGAAAAATATAAATCTATTGGGCAACCTGTTTTAATTCCTGGCAATATGGGAACTGCTTCGTATGTAATGGTAGGAACAAACGAAAATTTTGCATTCTCATCCACAGCCCACGGAGCAGGGAGAGTTTTAGGCAGAAGACAAGCTTTAAAAAAACTTAATTTAAATCAAGTACTTTCAAACCTTCAAAAAAGAGGTATAATAGTTAAAAGTAAATCTAAAAAAACAATATTAGAAGAGGCTCCAGATGCGTATAAGGAAATAGACAGAGTGATTGAAATTGTAGACAAATTAAATCTTTCTAAAAAAGTTGCCAAATTAATTCCTCTGGGGGTTATTAAAGGATGACCAAAAATGATTCTTTATTAATAGTAGAAGGAATATTTTCAAATTTTTATTTTATTTTAACTCAAGGAGTTGTTTTTACCTCTATTGCACTTTTCTTTAATTTTAATGAAGTGCTTTTGGGGATAACAGCTGCCTTTCCTATGGTATTCCAACTACTTCAAATAGTCACTCCTTCTATTATTGAAAAATTCAAACGCAGAAAAAGACTTTTAATGTTATTTAATTCATTCAAACTACTTTGGTTTGTTGTTGTCATATCAATAATGCTTGGTAAAAAATCCCCTATGATTTTAATAATTACATTTGCCGTTTCACAAGCTTTTACTTCATTGGCAGGTAACACTTGGTCTTCGCTTGTTTCAGATATAATTCCATCTGAAAAAAGGGGAAGATATTTTGGCATTAGAAGTGTTTTAATTTCTTTTTCAACGTTGCTAATTTTCTATCTATTTTCATATATTATAGACAATGTTCCTGAACCATATAATTATATATATGTAATCTCAATAACGTTAATAGGAACAATTTTGGGACTTATATCACTAATTCCTGTAGATGATCCACCTTTAAAGACTTTAGGAACTATTAGTGAATTAAAAGAAGTTTTTAGCGAAAAAAACTTCTTGAAACTAGCATTTGCAAACATGTATTGGAATTTTATTTTATTATTAACCGCACCATTTTTCTCATACCACCAGCTTAAAAACCTTCATATTCCCATGACATATATAAGTTATGCAACCATAGTAATGACACTCATATCCATGCTTTTCTATTTTATATGGGGTAAAATGAGTGATAAATTAGGAAATAAAACTGTTATGATCTCTGGCATACTGATTGTATCTTTTACACCATTTATCTGGATACTAATGAATGAAAAATATTGGCCATTTGCAATGGGGCTTGATGCCGTAATATCTGGAATAGGCTGGGCTGCAATAAACCTTTCACTATTAATACTTCCAATGGAAGCAGCAAAGAGAATATCTCCCATGTATTTTGCAGTATTCGGTTTTTTTGGAGGACTAGGTGGACTTATAGGGTCAATATCTGGAGGATACTTTGCTGCAATATTTAACAAATACAATTTCTACATTAATAACTACCATATTTTTGGTATACAAATATATTTTGTAATTGAAGGTATACTTAGATTACTTGCAATTCCTATATTTGCATCTGTTAAAACACAAAAGTATGTTTCTCCAACTATCTTTGTGTTTAACGTACTAAATGTTATTTCAAGACGTCCAACGCAAAAAATATATGAAAATGCCAAAATTGAAAGTGCTTATATATTAAAAAAGGTTCCTCTAAAAAAGGAAAGAGTAAAAAGATGGTGGTAGTATTTTTTTAGCGTAATTTGAATATAAAATTTGCTAAAAAATTGTTTTTTATAAAAAGATCATATATTTTATCTTTGCGTCCAATCCTTAATACGCCATATGAATACAAGTCCTAAAAATATTGGAATGTAATAGCTAAAAAGCCTCCACAAAAGTATAGCACGAGAAATTATAGACGAAGAAATTATTCCTCTTAAAGATAGTTGATACATACCTTCAATTCCTCCTGCTGCACCAGGAGTAGGGGCAAAATATGCGACTGTGTTTATTAGTGACAAAATTCCCACCAGTCTTAAAAAAGAAATATCTATATGTGCAAAATGCTTGAACATGAGGTAAAATGGCACGGCATGTAAACAAACTATCACAAACCAAAAAGCCGTATCAATCAAAACTATGTACGCATTTTTATTCCACATATTAAAGACACTTTCTTTTAGATTTGAAAGCCAATTTTCCAACTTTGTCAAATCCAGTTTAAATAATTTTGATATCGGTTTTATTAAAAAACGAAAGATTTGCGGAAAAAACATGAAAATTAAAATTGCTATAGTCAATACAACTTGAACTATAAAACCAATTAAAATTATAAATTTACTAACATTTCCAAAATTTAAATTTTTAAATGCGTATTTAAAAATCCAAACATCCAAAATTATATTTACAACAAAAGTTTCAAATAACCTTGTTGAAATAAAATTCGTACCATCTTCGCTCTTTACACCTAATTTTGAAAGATGATAAATCTGAAAAGGCTGTCCTCCAACGTAGAGAGGTGTAATGTAGGAAAAAAAGTTACCAAAAAAATAATTTTCAAAACAGTCTATATACCTTACTTTGTACCCAAGAACCTTTAAAAATATTTTCGTACTAAGTCCTCCAATTAGGTACATTAAAATATAGCCTAGTAGTGTATAAATAACTATATATGCTGGTATATTTTTTAATCCAGATATATCGCCTTGAAAAAACTGTATGGCAATTATTATTCCCAAACTAAGTACAACTGCAATTATTGCGTTTAATATTAATTTTTTCTTCATTCTTTCTTTTTGCCTCCTAAAAAGAGCAAGTAGCCTGACATACCAAGTGAAGAAATAAAATAACCAATTGCAAGTATGTACACACCTAACTTAACTTGACCAAACAACGGTAAAAAGAAAAAGGCCTTCATTTCATAATCCATCCAGGTGGGGACAGGTGAAATGTAGTATCCTTCAACTTTCTTTTCTTTCTTAAAATCTTTAAAGCTTTCTTTTGCTTTAGGGTAAAGCCAAAGCCCTGCTGAAAATGAAACAAGCCATATAAATAATATCAACAACCATCTCTCATCCAAAGTACTTTTATACAAGTACCACGAAATCCCAGCAGTACTACCAACAAGTCTTAAAGAATCTGTCCAAACTTCAAGTATTACTCCAAGCATAGACGTTTTATTTAATGCCCTTGCCGAAGGTCCATCAATAGCATCAAATAAAAATGCAAAAAAATAAAAAAGAGCACCTTTAATAAATAAGCCTTTTGTAAAATTAACAACAGAAAACACTGTAAAAATTCCAGATAAAATACTGATATAATTGGGATGTATCTTCAAAAAGTTAACATTAAGCCAAACAAAAATTGAAGCCACCCTATCAACAAAAACGTAACAAATTGGTGCGGCTGGAGTATCAAAATACTTCATAATCTCTCTATATCTCATCTTTCCACCTCAAGTCCATTAAGATGATCTACAATCCTATAGTAATCTTCTATATAATCTACTTCTCCCCAGAATAACCCCTTAATATCTTTAACATAAACATTTCTTTCTTCAATGAAAGAATACAAAACATTTTCCCACCAAAGATCGTACTTTTCTTGAGAAACCAAAAGCTCTAATCTTTCTCTAAACTTTGCTTGAAATTCCTTTCTTATTATAGACACACCTACATATTCCCCTGAAATTTTTTCAGGCAAGAGCTCTTTTCCGTGATCTTTTAGTATATTATCCTCTACATAAAATAAATAATCACCTTCTTCTTTCCTAGAAGAATCGTATAACATTAAAATGTCTTCTTTTGAATTACACAACGTTTTCAAAATTTGTTCATCCCAGTAAACATCAGCATTTGCAACTATTATATCTTCTTTCTCAGAAAATTCATCCTTTGCAAACCAAAGTGAAGCTATACTATTGGTGACAGAATAAAAAGGGTTATAATAAATTTTAACTTCATCAAGAATTTCTAAAAATAACTCCCTTCTATATCCTAAAATCACAGAAACATCTATTTTATTCTGCTTCAACATCTCAATTGTTCTTAATATAAGTGGCTTGCCTTTTATATCAACAAGAGATTTTGGAATATTAGATATCTTTCTAGAAATTCTTGTCCCTTTTCCTGCAGCGAGAAGTATAGCTTTCATTTTACCATCCTTTCTAGATATGATATCAAAACTTCATTATCCTTTTTTGTAAGATTACCTATATGTCCGATTCTAAGAAGCTTGTCTTTTAACTTTCCTCCGCTTGGTGTCACGTATATTCCTTCCTCTTTTAGCCTTAAAAATATATCAAATGCATTGTCAACTAAAATTGGCGTTAGAGCATTTGAAAGTGGATAATCTGGTATTTTAACAAGTGATTTAACACTTTCTCTAAAATGCTGTGCAAGATTTTTTGATTTTAAAATATAACTTTCTACTCCATTTTCTTTTATACTCTTTAATTTTGCATATAATTGATAAACAATTGAAACGGCTGGAGTAAACGGCGTTTGGCCTCTCTCCATGTTTTGAAAATAATCTTTTAGGTCGAAATACATACTTTTAACTTCGTTTTCTAAAACTTTTGTATAGGCTCTATTACTTAAAAACAAAAATGATAATCCAGGAGCAAGAGCTAAAGCTTTTTGAGAACTTAAAATCACACAATCAACATTATGCTTTTTCATACTAAATTCATCGGCTAAAAAAGAACTTATTGCATCAACAACAAACATCATATTATTCTGACGGCAAAATTCTGATAAAAGTTCTATATCATACAATTGCCCCGTTGATGTTTCATGAATATTTACTAAAAGCCCTGTATAATCTCTTCCATTAAATTTTTTTAAATGATCTTTTGTGAGTTTTTCACCAAAGGATAATTTAATTTCATCATAATTAATTTGGTGAATTTCACAAAGCTTAGCAAATCTATCACCGAAAGTTCCTCCGTTAACCACAAGTACTTTATCTTTTTCCGAAAAAATATTCATTACAGCCGCTTCCATTGCACCCGTACCCGAAGCAGTCAAAAGTGCAAATTTTGAATCTTTAGGCGCATCTATTACCTCTTTAAAAATCTCTTCTATCTCAAACATCATTTTAGAAAATTCAGATGTCCTAAAATATGGTATAGGCTTTCCACCTATATCTAAAATTTCTTCTTCCATTTCAACTGGCCCAACGGTAAAGAGCTTTATAATCCCACCTCCTATTTTTTAAACCATTCAATAATTGTTTCTGCAACCTCTTCTTTTTCTATATCATTTGTCATTACATGCCCCGTTTTTTTAAAGATTTTCAACTCTTTGTTCTTTGAAGAAACGTTGTTATAAATATAATGCGCAGCTTCTAGCGGGACCGTCAAATCCTTTTCTGATGCAAGAATTAAAATATCAGAATTTATATATTTTAATCTTTTTCTAGCAATTTTCATTAATTTATACAAATACTTTGCCTGAAGTGGCCAATTGTATGACCAATATTCTTTTGAAAGATACTGCAAATCTTTATCTTCATAAGTTTCATTGTAGTCTTCTCTTTTCATTTTTTTCAAAAAAAGAGAGATGTAAGGAGTTAAAGCTATCTTTTTTTCAGTAGTAAAAATAGCACCTGCAATGCTAACAATCTTCTTCGGATTAAAAATACTTGCAAGTATTAATGTTAATACACCACCCATGGAAAGACCAGCTACATAAACCTCTTTACACTTTCCAGATAAATCAAAATAACTATCTATAACTCTTCTAAGCCAATCTCTGTGATTGCTTTTTAAAAAATCTTCGCTTGATGTACCATGACCAGGCAGTCTTGGAACATAAACAGTAAAGCCCTCCTTATTTAATTTTTCAGCCAAAAATTTCATATCATGAGGACTTCCAGTATAACCATGAATAAGTAAAACACCTATGCCGTTACTTCCTTCAAGAAAAATTGGTTGTGATGCTTCAACCGTTTTTATCTTAGTACTAAATTTTAATAAATTCATATAATCCCCCCTTAAAAATTTTATACACTCTATTATTATACCTCAATATTAAAAAAGACACTAACTTTTTATTAATTTGTACAAATTCAATATAAAAGGTAAAATATAATTAGAGAGGAGGGAGAGTATGAAATACTCACTAAAAAATGGAAAAGAAATTAATTTTGATCACACTTATATAATGGGAATAATTAATGTAACCCCAGATTCTTTTTACCCAGGAAGTAGAATTGACCGTGATAGGCTAATTGATACAGTCTCTCAAATGATTAAGGATGGAGCAGAAATAATAGATGTTGGTGGTGAAAGTACAAGGCCTGGCGCACAAGAAGTATCTTTAGAAGAAGAATTAAACAGGGTTGTTCCTGCAATAGAGATCATTAAAAATAACTTTGATATAATTGTGTCAGTTGATACCTACAAATCAAAGGTTGCAGAGGAAAGTCTTAAATTAGGTGCTGATATAATAAATGATATAAGCGCGTTTAGGTTCGATGAAAACATGGTAAATATAGCAAAAAAGTATGATTGTCCAGTAATACTAATGCACATGAAAGGAACACCAAGGAATATGCAACAAAATCCTTTCTACGAAGACACAATAGGTGAAATAATTAAATTCTTAAAAGAAAGAATTGAATTTTCAAAAAAACACGGAGTAGAAAAAATAATAATCGATCCAGGAATTGGTTTTGGAAAAAGATTAATAGATAACCTTTTAATCCTCAAACATATCGATGAATTCAAAAAACTTGGATATCCTGTTCTAGTTGGTGCAAGTAGAAAATCTATGATAGGAATGATCTTGGACCTTCCAGTTGAAGAAAGACTCGAAGGAACTTTAGCCATAACAGCATATTCAGTTATGAAAGATGTAGATATAATAAGAGTTCATGACGTAAAAGAAAATTATAGAGTGGTAAAAGTAATTGAGGCGATTAAAAATGCGGTTGGATAAATTTTTGTCTAATGCAAAAGTTGGTTCAAGAAAACAAGTAAAAAAACTAATAAAGGAAAAAAGAGTAAAAGTAAATGGAAGCATTGTAACAAAACCTGAGTTTAATGTAGATGAAAATGATGAGGTATTTGTGGATGACATTGAGATAATACCTCATCATAATGTTTATATTGTCTTTAACAAACCTTCAGGATTTACATCGAGCAAATCTGAATATGAAAGAAACATTTTTGAATTTATAGATCATCCTTACCTTGACGAATTACATATAGTCGGTAGACTTGACAAAGACGTAGAAGGGCTGATTTTAATAACTAACGATGGGAACTTTACCCACAAAGTAATATCACCAAAATCAAATATAGAAAAAGAATATATTGTAAAAATAGAAGGAATACTAACCAAAGAAATGATTGAAATTGCAAGTAATGGTATAACACTCAATAATGGCATCAAATTTAAACCGGCAAAGATTACAAAAATTGACGATGAAACCATTTCACTAGTTATTACAGAAGGAAAATTTCATGAAGTAAAGTTAATTGTTGGTTTCTTAGGTCTTAAATATAAAAAGATTAAAAGAGTTAGGATAGGAAAACTCAATTTAAATGACTTTAACCTAAATTTGGGGGAATGGAAAGAAATAGATTATAATACAGCGAAAAAGGCTCTTGAATCATAATTATCTTTGATAAAATGTAAATTTTTTCAAAAAACACACATCAAAAAAGTTTTACTTTTTAGTTACATAATGTTATAATTTCTCCGTAAATTGTGGGGAGGTGTAACAATGAGTCAACTATCTAAAGAAATTACGTTAGAACTTGTAAGAGTAACTGAAGCAGCCGCGCTTATGGCTAGTAAATATTTAGGTAGAGGCGACAAAGAAATGGTTGATAAATTGGCAAGTGATGCAATGCGTGGAATGCTGGACTATATAGATATGCAGGGTGTTGTTATAATCGGTGAAGGCGAAAAAGACAAAGCGCCAATGCTATATATCGGAGAACAAGTTGGAAACTGGGAACCAAACACTCCTGAATTAGATATCGCAGTAGATCCAATAGACGGTACAAGACTTGTCGCATACGGTCTTCCAAATGCTATCAGTGTCATTGCTGCTACAGATAGGGGGGCCATAGAATATTTACCAACCTTTTATTCTTACAAACTTGCAGTAGGACCAGAACTTGCAGGAAAATTGGATATCAATGCATCGATAAGAGAAAACTTGAGAGTTGCTGCTGCAATATTAAATATAGATATTTCAGAGCTTACAGTTGTTATATTGAATCGTGACAGGCACAGAGAAATAATTGAAGAAGTTAGAAAAGTTGGTGCTAGAATAAAACTAATTAGCGATGGCGATATAGCTGCTGCAATAGCAACTGCTCTACCTGAAAGCTACGTTGATATTTACATAGGAATCGGTGGATCTCCAGAAGCCACCTTAGCTGCTGCTGCATTAAAATCCTTGGGTGGGGAAATACAAATTAAACTCTGGCCAATAGATGAAAAAGAACGAAATGATTTAATCGAAAAAGGTTATGATCTTGAAAAAGTATACAAAACAGATGATTTAATAAAAAGTGACAACGTAATATTTGCAGCTACCGGTGTTACAGATGGGGATCTATTAAGAGGAGTAAAGTATTCAAAAAACATTGCTATAACTGAATCTCTTGTCATGAGGTCAAAAACAAAAACCTTAAGAAAGATAATATCACATCATAATCTAAAATATAAAACCATACCACTAAAGAGTGAAGGTGAAGTAAGATTTATTAATGGAAAAAAAGGCAATGATTAATATACTTTAAAGAACTCCCCTTTTTTAAGGGGAGTTCTTATTTATGATAATCTAATTTCCATTTTCTTTTTTAATTTTCCAAAAAACAAGATAGAAATCAAAACTATTGTTGCTAGTGAAGAAATCATTATTAACCAACCCCACCATTTTAAGCTTTGCTGTTGAATTAAAATACCAAGCGGAATTATTGAACCAAATGCAAGTCCCATGGTAACTGCTTCAAGTATAAGAGTTTGGGAGATAGAAAAAATCCTATTCATATTAACAATTTTCAAATTAGAAGATGAAATTGCAAAATATGCCCCTAATATAGAACTCATTGTAAATAGCAAAAGTGCAAAAAGCAAACCTAACAGAACTAACAAATTTAATGAGTAGAAAATGCTTGATACAATAAAAATAATTAGGAGCAGTATAATATTAATCAAAACCGGTATAGCTATTTTTGAAAATACAAGAGTTGAAAACTTAACTGGGAATACCGATACATACTCTATTTTTGAAATCTCAGATATCATTAATATTCCTGTTTCAAGTGCTATATAAAAGGTGAAAATAGGGATTGTAAACATCAGTGGGCTTAAAATATCTTTATTAAGAAACATCATGAAAATGCCAAAACCTATTGGATACAAGACAAAGTATAAAAATTGCTCATACCTTATTGTGGCTTTTAAATCTTTTTTTATTATGGCATTCAAAACTGAACCCGAGCCTTTTATATCATATCTTTTTTTAGAATTTCTTTGAATAGGTTCAAAACCAATTTTGCTGGATATTATTCTAAATAATATAAATAATATTGCAGCAGATATAATTGAAAAAATCAACGTTTTTGTTGAAATAAAACTCCATGCCAAAATATTATATTCTTTTGTAGAAAATAAAAACATTTTCACCAAATTCTGTAATTCTGCAACATCAACATCGACTAGTGCAATTATAAAGAAATAAAAGAATATTGATAAAAGAACAATTATCATATAAAACCTTCTTGTAAATGATTTAGAAGTTTTTCCCCCAATCAATATTGCTATTGTAGATGATAATAAAAGTAAAAATGCTAGGTGAACAATTAATTGTACAATACCTATAAGAATATTTCCTTTTGCTGCAATTAAATAAGCTAATGTCACAAATACAAAAAAGACAAGAACATAAATTTGAGATATTGTAGCTGTAAATATCTGAAATACCGTTAAGGTAGTTCTTGAAATCGGCATTGTCAACAAAATCTCTAACTCATCGTTTCGAGAAAGAGAATACATCGCAAGGCCTATAAATCCTACAATGAAAAATAGCGACAAAATCGAAACCCAAAAAAGAAACATAAGCCTTGAAGCCGCAGGATCTACCATATAAAGTTTTTCAAAGATCTGTTTTGAGAAAACAAACACAAATATTCCAAGTGGGATAGAGCCAATTGCATAACCTAGAAGTTGCTTTGAAAAATTTTTACTAACAGAAGACTTTTTACTCTTTGAAGTATTCATATAAGGATTGGAAAGATACTTTAATAAAATTATAAAATCTCTCATTATTTCACCCCTTATAGCATTTCAACAATATTTTTTATATCTTCTTCTTGGGCTGTGAGTTCTAAGAATAGATCTTCTAAAGACTTATTCTCACCATTTCTCAAAGTTTCCATGGTTCCCTGAGCGATTATCTTTCCTTTATCAATTATTGCTATTTCATCACACATTTTTTCGGCAATCTCTAAAATGTGTGTGGTCAAAAATATCGTAGTACCTTGAGAAGCATATTTTTTCAAAAGCTCTTTTAAAATCTTTGCGCTTTTTGCATCAAGACCTACCGTAGGTTCATCTAAAAATATTACTTCCGGTTTTCTCATCAAAACACTAATGAGCATTAACTTTTGCTTCATGCCATGCGACATATCAGAGACTTGTTTAAACAGATAATCAACTCCAAATGCTTCGGATAATTCTTGTATCCTATCTTTTACCTCTTTTCCATTGACTCTATAAATATCCATCACAAATTCTAAATATTCATATCCTTTTAAATGATCATAAATTCTAGGCTCATCAGGAACTACACCTATTCTTCTCTTTATTTCTAGCTCATGTGTTTTCATATTAAGTCCAAGAATTTCTATCTCTCCACTTGTTGGTCTTAAAGAACCAGTTAACATCCTAATAGTTGTTGTTTTACCCGCACCGTTTGGTCCGAGAAATCCAAAAATTTTTCCCTTTTCAACTGTTAAATTAATATTATCCACTGCTACAAAATTTCCAAATTTCTTAGTTAAATTCCTTGCCTTTATCATTTAACCACCCCCTGATGTATTCAGAAAATTTTTCACAAAACTCACTCAATTTTGGAAAACCCAATAATCTATGTGTTTTACGTGAAATTCTAAAAATAGCCTTATCTTCCTTTACATTTACTGTAAATCCTTTTCCATAGAAAATAGCAGATCTATTAAAAGGGGCAAATACAATAATTGGCTTTCTTGTATATTCTCCTTTTTCACAAGTTTTTGCAATTTGCTCTGCTACTTTAGAATTATAAATCCAATTATATATAGGTGTCCTCTTCATTCTGTAAATACTAAATATTGCAAAAATTGATACTATCCAAATATATTTAGGAAACAACAAAATTAGAAATATAAATATTCTAGAAAGCATCGAAGCAAATGTTAATCTATGACTAATATAATTAAAAACATTCATCAAAATACCTAATAAAACAAGAATATACAACAAATAATTACTTTTGTCGAAAAATATGGAAAGTGCAATGCCAACAAATATCAAGAGTGACCAAAACTCGCTATCTCTTAACAAGATACTTTTTCTATCGTATCCTAGAAATTTTAAAATAATAAACCTAAAAAGTACTATAAAAATAAGTGTAAATATTACTTCAAGCATTATTCAACCACCTCAATCAAATCCAAGGAAAGAAATTTTTTAATTGCAAATAAAATATCAAATTCATTTATGCTTATTTTGTTTGATATTTCACAAACTGTTATCCCATTTGAATTTACTGGTGGAATTAAAAATAGTATTTTCCCCTCTACTTCATTAAATTTAATCTTCTTATTATTCAAAATTACACCTTTTATTGTCTCTTTATTTAAATCATAGCTATATTTAAAATCTCCGGCCTTTTCCCTTACTCTTTTTCCTTTGAGATTAAAAATGTTCAAAATTTCATCTATATCAATGGTGATTTTTCCACCAATGTATCTATACTTTTTTGAAGGTCTTCCCACTTTTCTTTCCTCTTTAAATGAGACTATATTAAACTTTTCCATTATTTCAAGGTACCTCTGAACTGTAAAAGTATGATAGCCCAGTTTTTTTGCAATTGTACTTGGGTTCATATTTGGATTATTTTTCAAAAAATTAAGCACTTCAAAAAGCTGTGGTGATGAAATTACCTTTAAAAGTTCATTCATACTATCACCTTATTACCATTTATTTCAATTCCATTGAAATTATATCCTATATGAAATTATATGTCAAATTTTTACAAAATAATATTAGATTTACTCTCTGATATGAAAAAATAATTCTCTATCAGCAATTATTCATTACAGAATTTATATATTGTTCTTTTTAAGACTATTTAAATACTTTTTCTCTAAGATATATTTATGCTAAAATTTATTAAAAATAAGCATCTTTTTTTACAAAAAAGTTTCAAAACAATCAACTTACATAAATTGAATTTCCTATTACTCTCTAAAGGAGGGATTTCATGAAAAAAAACACTTTTGTAATTTTCATCTTAATAGTACTCTTATTAACAGCTTCATTAACATTTGCAAATAGTGAAAATACAGAGTCAGTGAAATATGGCTTCTGGTCAGTTATTCCACCTTTATTAGCTATCGTTTTAGCCTTTATCACAAAAGAAGTTATACTTTCACTATTAATAGGTGTTTTTTCAGGAGCAGTAATTAATGTCTTTGCAACATCTAATTCTAACTTTTTTATGAAAATAATAGAAAGTTATACGAAAACTTTTGAATATCCTGTAAACGCTTTAGCAGACAGTTGGCATGCAGGTATAATTATATTTACACTAACCATTGGAGGATTAGTCGGAGTTATTGCAAAAATGGGTGGAACTAGAGCAATTGCTAATGCTCTTGCAAAAAAAGCTAAAACTCCAAGAAGCGCTCAATTAGTAACTACATTAATGGGTGTTGTTGTGTTTTTTGATGATTATGCTAACACCCTTATTGTTGGTCCCACGATGAGGCCTTTAACTGATAAATTAAAAATTTCGAGGGAAAAATTATCTTACATTGTTGATTCAACAGCCGCACCTGTAGCAACTATGGCTGCTATATCCACATGGATTGGTTATGAATTAGGACTAATATCAGATGCATTCAATTCTCTAGGAACAAGTGTAAATCCATATAATGTATTTTTCAAATCAATTCCATATAGAATGTACGGCCTGTTTGCATTATTTATGGTATTTATGGTCGGCCTTTTGCTAAGAGATTTTGGTCCAATGTACGATGCTGAAAAAAGGGCGAGGTTAACTGGAAAAGTATTAGCGGACAATGCCGAACCAATGCTATCAACTGACTTTGAAAAAGAACTAGATAACTCAAATGTTCCTCTGAAAATTTCAAATGCTTTAATACCAATCCTTACACTAATCATCTTTGCATTTATAGGTTTATGGTATTCGGGTGGAGGAATAGAAAAACCTTTCAACTTAGAAGGAATTAGAAATGCTTTTGGTGATGCAGATGCTTCTGCAGCACTAATTTGGGCATCAGCTCTGGCAAGTATTATTGCAATCATCATGGCTGTTTCTCAAGGTATTATGACTCTAAGAAAAGCGCTAGAAGCATGGGTTGAAGGCGCAAAATCGTTGGTTATAACTACAATAATCTTAATTTTGGCATGGTCTATAGGTTCTATTGCAACTGATCTTGGTACAGCAGATTATTTAGTAAAAATAGTCTCTTCATCATTTCCAGGTTGGTTAATTCCTGCCTTAGTATTTATTCTTTCGTCAATTGTTGCATTTGCAACAGGAACTTCTTGGGGGACAATGGCTATAATGCTTCCTCTGGCTATTCCTTTAGCAGCTGCATATACAGGAAATGAACCTTCAACATTAGTATTTGCTACTTTGGGAGCTGTTTTAACAGGTTCAACATTTGGAGATCATTGTTCGCCTATTTCAGACACCACAATTATGTCTTCAATGGCTTCATCCGCTGATCACATTGATCACGTTAAGACACAACTACCATATGCAATTACAGCTGCAAGTATTGCCATTATCGGCTACCTGTTGGTAGGAATTGGTGTACCAATTTGGATTTCTTTAATAATTGGATTTTCTTCTATATTAGCAATATTAAGATTTTTTGGAAAATCAACCAATCCAAAAGATTTAAAAGAAGAAATGCAATAAAAGAGAGAGGGAACCCCCTCTCTCTTTTAGTCTAAAACTATCACTTTTGAAAATAGTATATATTTACCTTCTTATTACTAGGAAAAGTAAAGGTTATACAATTAATCTCTTTTTCTATTTTTTCATAATCTTTAACTACATATGCATTTTTTGTTGAATAGGAGGTTTCAAAAGAATCAAAAGGGGTGGTGTTTGGAAGGTTATAAAATGTTATCCAGAAAAGATCTTCTGAATACAATTGGAGTAATTCACGCTCAAGTATTTCAGAATACATTTTTTGTTGATACTCAATTGACGTGAAAACGGCAGTTACAGCTACAAAAACAAGGACTATAGCTATAACTGCCTCTATATAACTCATACTTTCACTCTTCAATCCATTCTTTAGCTGTTCCTACAACATAATCTCTTTCTATTTCTATCTGCTCTCCTGTTTCCATGTTTCTAAGTATCACAATATTTCTTTCAAGCTCATTTTCACCTACAATTACACAGAGTTTACATTTCAACCTTGCTGCATGTTTTAATTGAGCACTTAAACCTCTTTCCATTGTACTAAATACCACAGATATGCCATTGTCCCTTAAATCTTCAGCTATTTTTAATGCCTCAATTCTTGCTTGCTCTCCAAGGTGAGCAACAAATATCTCGTTATTCTTTATATCTTCAACTGGAATTTTTTCATTTTTTAACGCTATAATAAGCCTTTCTATTCCCATTGCAAAACCCAACGATGGTGTTTGACTTCCTCCAAGTTCCTTTATTAATTTATCATATCTTCCCCCACCACCAACTGCACTTTGTGCTCCAAGGTCTCCATGATGAATTTCAAAAACCACACCATTGTAATAGTCAAGGCCTCTTACAAGAAGCGGATCTTCTACATATTTAATTTTTAAATTATCCAGTAATCTTTTTGTCTCTTCATAGTGGTGTTTGCAATCATCACATAAATAATCTGTAATCTTTGGAGCATCTTTTACATATTCAACGTCAACTTTACAATCGAGCAATCTTAAAACATTAGTATTATATCTTCTTTTGCAATCATCACATACGTAATCTAATTTATCTGAATAGTACTCTTTTAACGCATTTTTATAATTTGCTCTACATTTATCACAACCAATAGAATTGATCTTTATAGTATAGTTCAAAAGTCCAAGGTTCTTTAAAACTCTATCAGCAACAATTATTCCTTCTGCATCTGCAAGTGGTGAAGGAGAACCAATTAACTCTACTCCAAATTGATGAAATTGTCTTTGTCTTCCCTTTTGAGGCCTTTCGTACCTAAACATAGGACCGATATAAAATAACCTTTTGGGTAAGCCTGTTGCCATCATCGAATTTTCAATAAATGCACGAATGGTTGGAGCAGTTCCTTCAGGTCTTAACGTAATACTTCTTTGCCCCTTATCCTCAAAAGTATACATTTCTTTCTGGACAATATCCGTTTCCTCTCCAACACTTCTTATAAATAACTCTGTGGCCTCAAAAATGGGAGTTCTTATTTCTGAATAACCATATAGCCTTACAGTTTCTTTAACAACATTTTCAATATAATACCAGTACTTAATATCATCTCCAAAAATATCCTCTGTACCTTTTATTCGCTTGTACACCGTTTTTCCACCTCCGAAAGTCTCTGCCTTGCTTCTATTTTACCCTCTTTGTTTACATAACTCCAAATTTTCATTCCAGGTATTTTAAGTGCCTTCTCATACATCTCTTTTGCTTTTTTACATTCTTTTTTCTTTTCATACAACTTTCCAAGTTCTACATAGGTATAAACATGGTTAGGATTAAGCTCAAGTGCTTTTAAAAGATGGGTTTCAGCAAGTTCTAATTTCCCAAATGGTGTTTCAAGGTTTAATATGCCATATAAAAGATGGGCAAGGTATTGATCTTGCCCAAGCTCAACCGATTTTTTTGCATAATTAAAAACTTTTGACGAATAAAAAAGTGCTAAAAGATAGTTTTTTTGAACATAATGCCCGTATACAAGAGCTGCTGCATAATAAACTTTCCAGTAGGTTTGTTCCTTTTCTAAAAGCTCATCTACGTACTTTTTGGCTAATTCTTGATAATCATTTTTTGGTATATTTTCACCCCAAAAATATAAATCTGTATATGCAAGAATTACTTCACATTTAAATTCAAGAGGTAATTTTTCATATTCCAATGAACTAAGTATACTTAATACTTTTTCTTGATTTCTCTCGCCAACAGCCACCTGAAGATCTACCATATCGTATGAAAAAGAAAAAACAGAAATTAAAATCAAGCTAAAGAACAAACTTTTCAATTGCAAAAGCTACTCCCCCTTCGTTATTTGAAAGGGTGACAAACCGTGATGTTTCTTTTGCTTCGTCACATGCATTACCTACTGCAACCGGAAAACCAACCAATTTCATAGCTCCTAGGTCGTTATATCCATCCCCCAAAAACATAGTTTCTTCACTTTTTACATTAAAATAATTCATTAAAAAGGCTACAGCTTCCTCCTTTGAGGATCCTGGACCAAAAAATTCTATAAAGCTCCAGCCATCAACAACTGTACTTTTTACAACGCTATATTTTCCAGGATACTTTTGCTTTATTATATCATTTATATACCAAATTTTTGATTCATCTCCTATTAAAACTACTTGCGCTACCTTTTCTCTCGATATATATCTTAAAACATCATCCACATACCTTATTCTCCAACTATTTTGCTTAATATAGGTTACAAATCCTCCGTTATGTTCCTTGTCCATATACATATCAATTTCATCTAAAAAATATGAATACAAAATGTAATCGAGTTCAAATTTTCTTGCGTAATTTATAAGGTCCTTTGCAATGGCTGACTCTAATAACGACTCGTACAAAACTTTATTCTCCAAAGGCATGTAGATAAAAGCACCATTTTGCAGTATAACAGGGACATCCAAACCTAATTCATCAATATACCTTTTAGCCGAATAATAATTTCTACCCGTTGCAATACTTACATGAATCCCTTTTTCCATAGCTTTCCTTAAAGCAAAAACATTTTGGGGTGGTATGTTTTTTTGATCATCTAATAATGTACCATCTAAATCAGTAACTATTAACTTTATCAATACAGACTTCACCTCACTATTTCGACTTTGCCCATATCACCAATAACAAACTTCATAGCTTTTGGCTTTTTTTCATTATTTACAATCTGCACATTCTTGCCTATAAGAGATGAATCAATAGGGTATGGAAGATTCATTAGCTTAACATGACTCATCAATATGCTGTTTTCTATCTCACAATCTTCAATCACTGCATTATTTCCTATTGACGTGTATGGTCCAATGTAAGAATCTTTAATTATACAATTCTTACCAATTACAACAGGTCCTCTAATAGTACTATTTATAATCTCACTATTTTCTCCGATTGATACCCTCCCTTGTATTACACTTGAAGTATCAACTATACCATCAATTTGCACTTTAAAATGATTATCATCCAAAATTTTTCTGTTGGCCTCTATTAAATCTTCAGGTTTTCCTGTATCTTTCCACCAACCGTAAACAACATGCCCTTTTACTTTATAATTATTCTTTATCAAATATCCAATTGCATCTGTTATTTCAAGTTCCCCACGCCACGAAGGTTTTATGTTTGCGATTCCTTCAAAAATAGTATTTCTAAATAAATAAAGTCCGATTATAGCAAGGTTAGATATTGGCTCTTTTGGCTTTTCTACAACTTCTATTATTTTTCCTCCTTTTACAACAGCCACACCAAACCTTGAGGGGTCCTTAACTGGTGAAAGTAATATAGAAGCTTTCATGTCCTCATCATTTTTAAATTCTTCAACAAATGATGTTATATCATCCAATATCAAGTTATCTCCAAGGTACATCAAAAAATCATCATCTTTAAGAAAATCTTTTGAAACCATTACAGCATGAGCAAGCCCTTTAGGCTCCTGCTGAAGAATATATTCAATCTTCAAGCCAAATTTTTCACCATTTCCAAAAAAATTCTTAAAGTCTTTTATATTTTCCGGATTTACTACAATACCAACTTCTTCAATTCCAACACTTTTTATTTTTTCAAGACTGTATGATATTACAGGTTTATTTGCTATTGGAATTAAATGTTTAGCTATAGTGAATGTAAGTGGCCTAAGCCTTGTCCCTTTTCCAGCACACAAAATCAAAGCCTTCATATTCACCCTCCTCTTTTTTATGTCTAATTGATTATAGCATGGTCTGTACTTTTCTAATAATCTCTTCAGGAGAAAATTTACTAACTCTTGCAAGATTTTTGTTAGTATATTCTTCAAAATCTTTAACTGCCTTAGACAAAGAAAACATCTCTTCAAATTTTTTAAACTCTTCATCTGTTTCTATTTCCGCTAAATATTTAACTTTTAATGGATAATCAAGCTCTATAAATTCATCAACAATTACCTCGGCTTTCTCCATTAAAAGAAAATATCTTATCTTAGCAATCACTGGTTTTTCTCTTAAGATAGATAAATCTTCCAATTTTACTTCATGTTCTTCTTCAAGTCTTTTATAATCCCCAAAAAGATGTGATTTAAAAGCAACAACCCAATTTTCACGCCCCTGTGAATCTATAGTATACCTTATTCTACATTTTTCACCTTTAATAAATACACATTTCTCCAGATACCACTGGATAACTCCCAACTTATATATTGCTTTTTTTCTAAGATTCTGAAAAAGCTTTTCATCTACAAGATATTTTTTTTCTCTTTCTACCTTCATATTTTTAATTATAACATCTTTCTTATATATTTTCATAAATTTAAATGACACAGATATCTTAAATTTTTTAATAAAACATTTTATTAAATAGAAATTTCATATCTTTCAATATTTTTATTTAAATTTTTATTATTGCTAAAAAAAACAAATCAATAAAATATTATTATTGAAAAGATCCTGCTTATAAATCAATTATTCACAATCATACAAAAGATTATTTTTTATTTTTCTACGCAATTAACAGAAAAGAAACATATAAGAAACCTTAAAATTACTTTACTCGTGATAAAATTACAATGAGTTTAAAGGTAATTTAAAATGGGTATATCATTCCATAATAAAATAGGAGGTGATGTTTTTATGAAATCAATTAAGGGAAAATTATTAATCTTTGTATTAATGCCAGTAATTGCCCTACTTATAATAAGCACTTTTTTAATATCATTTCAAACAAGAAAATCTGTAGAAGATTTATCTGTTGAAACTGCTCTTGAAATTTCTCAAAAAGCTTCACAAATAATTGAGGAATGGTTAAATGGTATTTTAAGAGACGTTCAAAATTTTGCCGATAACAGTTCAGTAATAGAGGCATTAAAAACTAGAAACTGGAAAGATCTAATGAGCAATGAATTAAATCATAAACTTTCATCAAGGACAGATTATGAAATGTTTTTTATAGCATATCCAGATGGAACAGCTCCTACAACTTCAGGTGTAACTGCAAATATAAGTGACAGAGAATATTTCCAAAAAATAATAAAACAAGGATATAAATACTATATTAGCGATGCACTAATTTCGAAAGCAACAGGAAACGATATCTTTGTAGTTACATCCGCAGTAAAAGATCAAAATGGAAAAACAATTGGTTTGTTTGGAGCTGCAGTAAAATTAGATGATCTAAATAAAATTGCTGTTGAAACAAAAGTTGGAGATAAAGGATTTGGATGGATAATTGATTCAACAGGTCTTACGATTGCACATCCAGATGAAAAAATTAGAATGAAAGTAAATATACTTGAAGCATCAAAGCAAGGTTTTAAAGGCTTAGATACTATAGCTCAAAAGATGCTGGAAGGAAAATCTGGCTATGGAAGTTATACAAGATCAGACGGTAGTGAAGTTTATGTATTTTACTCTCCAATAAAGGTTGGAAAAGGTTGGTCCTTTGGATTAACTTTGTATAAGTCTGAACTATTTTCATCAGTAAACAAAATTACCAACACTACTATAATGATTTTCTTGTCCGTTATTATTTTAATAAGTATCTTTATTTATATTTCATCATCTTACTTTATATCAAAACCACTTACAGCGATGGTTAAAAATATACTAGAATTTGGAAAAGGAAACTTAACGGTAAAGTTTATTGCAAAAGGAAAAGATGAAATAGCCCAAATATCAAATTCTCTTCAAAAAATGGCTGATATGTTAAGAGAAAGTTTTTCTCAAATAAACGAAACTTCTTTAAATCTGAACTCATCTTCAGAAGAACTTGCAAATATTGCTGATAACTTAAGTGCTAGTGCTCAGGAGCTATCAGCACAAATAACAGAAATAGATAATTCAATTCAAAATGCATCTGCATCTGTTGAAGAAGTAACAAGTGGAGTGGAAGAAGTTGCAGCAAGCGCTCAAAATGTTTCAAATGCCGCTCAAAATATTTCAGATAATGCAAATAAGATGGCTGAAAACGCAAAGGAAGGCGAAAAAGAAGTTGTTGCAATTAGCGAGATTGTGGAAAAAGCAAAGGAAATAAGCTATTCAACTGAAAAAATTGTAAAAACTTTAAACGAAAACACAAAAAATATCGACGAAATTGTTCAAACAATTAATTCAATAGCAGAACAAACAAACTTGCTAGCACTGAATGCAGCAATAGAAGCAGCAAGAGCTGGAGAAGCTGGGAAAGGATTTGCAGTTGTTGCTGATGAAATTAGAAAGCTTGCTGAAGAAAGCAAAAATGCAACAACTCAGATCTCAGAAATTTTAAAAGACATTCAAGAAAAAATTGAAAATACTGCAAAGGCAAGCAATCAAACAGTTGAAATAATAGAAGAAGCATCAAATCAATCAAAAATTGCAAAAGAAAAATTTGAAAATATATTAAGACAGATAGAAAGTATTACAGATGAAATAGATAATTTAGCAGCAAGTTCTCAACAGCAAAGCGCATCGGCACAAGAAATGAGTAGCGCAATGGATGTAGTTTCAAAAGCAATTGTAACAATATCACAACAAGTTGACGATATAGCAAAATCAGCCCAAAGCCAAGCAAAAACAAGTGAAAAACTAGATATTTCTTCCGAAAATCTAAACAAAATAGCAAAAGATCTTGTAGAAGAAGTCAGAAAATTTAAAATTTAAAAAAGCTATTATACTGAAAAGTCCCTCTTCTATTTTAAAAGAATAGAAGAGGGACTTCTTTTATTTTACAATAACAATTTTATATTAAACTAATTATTAAAAAATGGTAATTTTTATATATCTTTTATTGCATATTTTCAAATAAAATGGTATCATATTTTGTGAAAAGAACAATTGGAGGAAAATAATGGAAGATTTTTTAATTATCTTATCCCTAGTTTCATTAATTTATCTTTTTGAAAGAAAGCTATACAAGATTTCTTCAGCGCTAATACACATATTTTTTTCATTACTTTTTCTATCAATTTTTGAATTTTTTAAAATTAAATACTCATTAAGTGAATTTTTTTGTATAATGCAGGATTTGATTGGTGTTTCTCTTATTCCTGCAATTTTTTCTTTTTCAGAGGATTTTTATGGAAAAAAGAAAAATTATAAAAAAAGGTTTTTAATATCAATCCCGCTATTTTTCTTAATAGTAATTAACAACATTATTTTCCACAAACAGTTAGCTAATTCAAAACTTTCAAACTTCTTCCTTATATTTTATGCATTAATTATTATCATACTATCATTTAAAAACATCTTTAAAGCAAACGTTGAAAAGAAAGTAAAAATAAATATTTTAATAATATTCCTCTCTCTTTTTGGATATTACGCTTATTCAACAATAACTAATAATTTCAACATACCAATCATCTTACTCTTAACTCTAATTTCATTTATTATAATCGAATTTATTCTTTTAAGAAAGAGTTGGATTAAAGTACTTGAAGATGCAAAAGAAAACCTTATTTTAAATATTAGCGATGGAATAATACTTGTAGATAAGAATAATTATGTTCTTGACCTTAATAAACCTGCCCAGAAAATTATAGGTAAAGAATTTAACCAAATAATTAACAGAAAACTTGAAGATAATTTTAAAAACGGACAAATAATTGAAAAAAATGGCAAATATTACTCTATAGAAGTCATTGATTTTGAAAAGGGATCCATATACTACTTTAGAGATGTAACCAAAGAAATGAAATATTCAAAAAGGCAAGAAATCGCAAATATATTATTCCATAACCTTTTTAATAACATACCTGATCCACTTGCCTTAGTAACTCCTTCCGGAAAGATTGTAGACTGCAACAGTGCATTTACAAAAACTTTTGGTTATAAAAAATTAGAAAACATTGAAAATATCGTGCCAGATTATTTAAAAGAAGAATCAAAAATCTTGATTCTTCAAATACTAAAAAAAGGACATGTAAGTTACGAAACCGTCAGAAAGAGTAAAAGTGGTAAAAATATATTTGTCAGAATTTATGCGTCAAAATTTGAAATTGAAAATCAAACATTTATCTATATAATCTATTCTGATATTTCAAAAGAAAAGAAACTATCACAACAAATCTCTAATCTTATAGAAAAAGATCCTTTAACTAAAACATTTAACAAAGTATACATTATTAAAAGGCTTAAAAACCTCAAACCACTCCTTTATCATTCATTAATATTTATTGACATAAAGGATTTTCAAAGAATCAACTCCTTAAAGGGAAATGTTTTTGGAGATAAAGTTCTCAAAATTGTTGCAAATAAACTAAAGGAATGTACAAATTATATAATTTCAAGGGCTCACGCAGATGAATTTTGGATATTAGCAGAAGAATTGGACATAGATGTAAAAAAAGCTTACAGTAAAAATAAAGAACTTATTTTGCATATAGATAATTGTTTGAAAAACATCAAAGTTGACGATACTTCACTGAAATTTCACATAGGAACATATATTTTCAAAAATGATGAAAATATTGATGAAGTTATAAGAAAAACAAGCCTTTCCCTTTCAAGATCAAAAGACGAAGACAAAATAATAACTTATTCAAAAGAAATAGAAGATGAAATAAGAAAAGAATTAGAGAAAGAAATTCAAATAAAGAAGGCAATTGAAAAAGGCGAATTTATACCATTCTTCCAGCCAATAGCAACACACAATATGGAAATTGTGGGGGCCGAAGCATTAATAAGATGGGTTAAAGATGGAAAAGTAATACCACCGTTTGAATTCCTTGATTTTCTAGAAAAAACTGGTCTTATAGAACAAGCATCAAAACAAATATTTGAAAATGTATGTAAATTACTTTCTAAAACAAAAAAACTGAAATTTGTTGATGTTAATATCAGCCCTATCCAACTAAAAAATACCAACTTTTCAAAAGATTATCTAAAAATACTTGAAAAATACAATATACAAAGCAGTCAAATTACAATAGAAATTACAGAAAACCTCTTCATTGATTACAACGATATTGTTCGTGAAAATCTTAATCTACTAAAAAGCGAAGGATTTAAATTATGCCTTGATGACTTTGGAACTGGTTACTCTTCATTAAATTATTTAAGAAATATTCCATTTGATATAATTAAAATAGACAGAGAATTCATAAGTAATATAGACGATGAAAAAAATCTAAATCTCTTAAAAGCAATATATAGTATAGCAGAGTCTTTTAAAATGGGGGCAATACCTGAAGGTGTCGAAAATGAAAAACAACTTGAAATTTTGACTATGATAGGTTTTAGGTTATTCCAAGGGTATTATTTTGGAAAGCCAATGCCTGAATCAGAGTTTTTAAGTATTTTAAGTTAGTATGATTAATTTTGGAGGGAACATTTTGAAACAATACATAGAATCAATCAAGAATTGTAGCCTTTTTAAAGATTTAAATGAAAATGAAATTTTAGAAATTACAAAAAAATCCAAAATTTTAACATTTGAAAAAGATGAAATAATAAAACAAAGGAATGATCCAATAGATGAAATACTAATTCTAATAGAAGGAGAAGCTTTGGGTTTGTTTGTAAACGAAGAGGGACGAGTTATACAAATAGATCATATGATAGCTCCAAAAACGCTTGCAATCGCAACTATATTTTCATCAAATCCAAAATATCCAGTTGATGTAGTAGCAATCAAAAAATGTAAAATTTTAACACTCTCCAAAGATATTCTCATTCATGAAATGATGAAAAACGAAAAAATATTAAAAAATTATCTACAAAATGTCTCTGACACATTTATATTTATCACCGATAGATTTTATGAGATAACACTCAAAAATCTTATTCAAAAGGTATGTTCATATCTTTATGACTCCTTTAAAAAACAAAATTCTAAAACTATAAAACTTGAAATGTCTAAAACCGAACTTGCAAGAGAATTTGGAGTAACTCGCCCTGCACTATCAAGAGTCTTTATTGAACTTGAAAAGAAAGGAATTATAGAAATGGAAGGAAAAAATGTAAAAATTAAAGATTTAAGATATATAGAAGACTATGCAACCTATTTTTAAAAAATTCCCCATCCAAGCTAGGATGGGGAATTTTCTATTCTCTACAGATTGGCATCGACATACATCTAGGCCCTCCACGACCTCTTGATAGCTCACTTGAAGGAATTTCTATAACATTAACTCCTCTTTCTCTTAACAACTGATTTGTCACATAATTTCTTTCATATGCTATAACCGTTCCAGGACTTATTGCTAAAACATTTGAACCATCATTCCATTGTTCTCTTTTTGCAGCTATTTCATCATCTCCTCCACATTTAATAAGCTCAATATCATTTCTTTCAAGATATTTTTTTAGTACATCTTCTAACTGTAAATCTTCTTCTGTTACCTCAAATTCGTGTTTATTTTTCTTTAAGACATATACATGCAAGCTGGTTTCAAGTTTTGAATGAACTAAAAATTTATTTTCACTAACCATTGTAAAGATTGTGTCAAGATGCATATACGCGCGCTTTTTTGGCATATTTATTGCAAGTATAGTATCAAAGCTTTCGTCTGATTCATAAAATATTTTATTTGCAACTTTTTCTATAGCCTCTGGATCCGTTCTTTGTGAAATTCCAATAGCAAGGACTTTATCAGATAATACTAAAACATCCCCACCTTCTATAGAAAATGGTTCATTCATATCATAATAAATAGGAATATCACTAAATTCATCACTATATTTTAATACATACTTCATAAACAATGATTCCCTTCTTCTTGCCTTTGTTTTCATTCTATTAATTAGCGCTCCTCTTCCTACAAAAGCAACAGGATCTCTTTGAAAATAAAGATTTGGAAGTGGAAGAAGATAAAATTGTTTATTTAAATGAACAACTGTTGAAAAACTTTTTTTGTTTAACTTAAATTCATCAATCCTTACCCCGCCTATGATTTTTCTTACCATTTCTTTTGTTTCAAAAGATAATAAATATTCCTTTAAAGCTTCCAATATATATTCATTTTTTACCTCGCTTAGATTTAAATATTCATCCACAAACTGTTCTTTTAACCCTTTTTTTTCTAAAGTATTTGTAAGTAGATCCGTAACATATTTAACCTCAACACCATTATCTTTCAAAGCCTTGGCAAAATAATCATGCTCTTGTTGTGCCTTTTTTAAATATGGGATGTCTTCAAACAATAGTTCTTCTAATAAATCAGGTTCAATATTTTCTAACTCCAATCCAGGTCTATGAAGCAACACAATTTTTAATTTCTTTACTTCAGAGTAGACATTAACCTTCATTCTTTCATCCTCCTTTTCGATATCAATTATATTAGATTTTAAATAAAAAGTAAAACTTTAAATATTACAATTAACTTTAAGAATGATATATTTTTCACAGTTAATTTTTCATTTTAAAGATATGCATCAGTATGCGATGTATTCTTATGCATACTCGTGCATACTCAATCTTAAACAAATATAACTTTAAAACAAATAAATATTCTCGAAAAACTGTTGTTTTTCAAGATTTGTTTGTTTTGATAAATAAAAAAAACAAGTGTATAATTAAAATACCTAATTGTGTTTTAAATATAAAAAAGTGGGAGGAGATAACATGCCAGTTAATCTTAAAGGAAGAAGTCTTTTAACATTAAAAGATTTCACAGCTGAAGAAATTAAATACCTTCTTAACCTTGCATTTGATTTAAAAGCTAAAAAAAGAGCAGGTATAAGACAGGAACTACTTAAAGGAAAAAACATTGTTTTAATTTTTGATAAAACATCAACAAGAACTAGAACTGCTTTTGAAGTTGCTGCATACGATGAAGGTGCACATGTAACATTCCTTACCAATAGTCAAATGGGTAAAAAAGAATCAATAGAAGATACCGCAAAAGTCTTAGGAAGAATGTACGATGGTATTGAATACAGAGGCTATAAGCAAGAAGTTGTTGAAGCACTTGCAAAATATTCAGGAGTTCCAGTATGGAATGGTTTGACTGATGAAGCACATCCAACCCAAGGTCTTGCAGACGTTATGACAATGATGGAGTTTATACACAAACCACTTAACCAAATGAAACTTGTTTTTGTAGGTGATACAAGAAACAACGTAGCAAATACTTTAATGAGAATTTCTTCAAAACTTGGTATTCACTATGTTGCAGTTGGTCCTGAACAATTAAAACCATCAGATGAAATCATGAATGAAGCACTTGAAAACGCCAAAGAATCCGGAGCAATTATTGAATATACGCCTGATCTTGATGGAGTAAAAGGAGCAGACGCTATCTACACGGATGTTTGGGTATCAATGGGCGAAGAAGACAAAATGCCAGAAAGAGTTGAACTATTAACACCATATAGAGTTGACATGGATTTAATTAAAAGAACGGAAAATCCGAACGTTATTTTCTTACATTGTTTACCATCATTCCACGACTTTGAAACAACAGTTGCAAAAGAAGCAAAAGAAAGAGGATTAGATATTCGTGAAGTAACCGATGAAGTATTTAGAAGCAAACATTCTAAAGTCTTTGATCAAGCTGAAAATAGAATGCATACCATAAAAGCTGTTATGGTAGCAACCCTATAATCAGGTAGGAGGCAAAAATATGAAAAAATTGGCAGTTGTTGCTATTGGTGGTAATGCAATTAATAGACCAGGAGAAAAACCAACAGCAGAAAATATGTTCAAAAATATAAAAGTTACAGCATCATATCTTGCAGATATGATTGAATTAGGTTACAGAATAATAATAACTCACGGAAATGGACCACAAGTTGGGAATCTACTAGTTCAACAGGATATTGCAAAGGATACTATTCCACCATTTCCAATGGATGTATTAGGTGCAATGACCCAAGGATATCTTGGATATATGATTTCTCAAGAGTTGAAAAATGTATTAAATGAAAGAAAAATAGATAAGGAAATTGCTACAGTAGTAACTCAAATTGTAGTAAATAAAGATGATCCAGGATTTAAAAATCCAACAAAACCAGTAGGTCCATTTTATAGCGAAGAAGAAGCAAAAAAGATTATGGAAGAAAAAGGTTGGATATTCAAAGAAGATGCTGGTAGAGGATGGAGAAGAGTAGTTCCATCACCAATACCACTTGATGTTATTGAAAAAAGAACAATAAAAGACTTGGTAGAAAATGACGTTATAGTAGTAGCAGGTGGTGGTGGTGGGATTCCAGTAATAATCGATGAAAAAGGAGAAATAAAAGGAGTAGAAGCAGTAATAGATAAAGATAGAGCATCAGCATTAATAGCAAAAGAACTTGATGCAGATGAATTCATAATCCTTACAGCTGTAGAAAAAGTATATCTCAACTTTAACAAACCTGATCAAAAGCCACTTGATACAATCACAGTAAAGGAAGCTGAAAAATATATGAATGAAGGTCATTTTGCAAAAGGAAGTATGCTACCAAAAATAGAAGCCTGTATCTCCTTTGTAACATCAACAAATAGACCAGCACTCATCACCGATATGGAAAAACTAAAAGATGCACTAGAAGGAAAAACTGGAACAAGGATTATTCCATAAAACTTTAAAATTTATGGCTCCCAAAATGGGAGCCATTTTTAATAGTAAAC